>JAHAWW010000004.1 GCA_018383375.1 Prevotellamassilia sp.
GTCATTATCGAAACAACTTCTGCCACATCATCGGCGGTCACGGTGGCTGCTTCTTTGGCGGCTTGCTCGTCCCATTGGCGGTTCATCTCTTCAAGCTCTTGCTCAATCATTTTGACGGCATCACGCAAGCGGGCAGCGAGCTCGTAGTCTTGTTGCTTGGCCGCCTCAATCTTATGCTTTTTGAGGGCCTCAATCTCGGCTTCCTTGTCGCGAATGGCTTGCGGCACGTCGCCACTGCCTAAATGCGTGCGGCTGCCAGCCTCGTCGAGGGCATCAATGGCTTTGTCAGGTAGACAACGGTCGGTGACGTAGCGCTCGGTGAGCCGCACACAAGCCTCAAGGGCTTCGTCTGTATAGCGCACGGTGTGGTGCTCCTCATAGCGCGACTTAAGATTTTTGAGTATCTCAAGTGTCTCGTCGGCCGATGAGGGTTCGAGCATGATTTTCTGAAAACGACGCTCAAGCGCTCCGTCTTTTTCAATACTCTTGCGGTATTCGTCGATTGTGGTGGCACCGATACACTGCACCTCGCCACGGGCCAACGCTGGCTTGAGAATGTTGGCGGCATCGAGCGAACCAGCAGCGCTGCCGGCACCGATGATGGTGTGGATTTCGTCAATAAAGAGCACAATCTCACGGTGGTCTTTGAGCTCGTTGATGAGTTTTTTAATACGCTCTTCAAATTGTCCGCGATATTGCGTACCGGCCACAACAGCGGCCATATCCAAGGCCACAATGCGTTTGCCCAAAAGAATGTGAGGGGCTTTCTTGTCGGCGATAAGTTGGGCAAGCCCTTCAACAACCGCACTCTTACCCACACCGGGCTGGCCGATGAGGATGGGGTTGTTCTTCTTGCGACGGCATAAAATTTGGGCCATTCGCAGGGTCTCACGCTCTCTCCCGACAATGGGGTCGAGCAAATGGGCAGCCGCTTTAGCCGTGAGGTCGGTGCCGAAATTGTCGAGCATCGGCGTGTCAGACTCTTGGTCGGGACCACCGGCTTGACGGGCATTGTTGGCACTCTTTCCCGAAGCTGGGGGTGTCGGCTCCTCGTCTGAAAGACCATAAGACGCTTTGATGGCCGGGGTGACTTTCATATAGTCCAACACAGAGTGCAACGTGACGCCTTGTCTCATGAGATAACGTGCGGCAATGTTGTTGCGGTCGTGAAGTATACTCAAAAGCACATGTTGCGGCTCAACTTCTGCACTGCTCAGACGGCGTGCTTCAAGTTTGGCCAAACGTAATATCCTGACACCATCGGCCGAGAGATTGACTTCGGGGTCGACCACCTCTGCTTCGGGACCGAAATAGAGAGCTTCGCTTGTATGCCATCCGGCAAGTGAAAACGTAGAGTCGTTTTTCATTGCGGGCAAATTAAAACCGAGGCTCACAAGCATATCTTGCACTTGGCCGGGAGTATAGGCCAGGGCCATAAACAGCTCTTTCGTCGTAATCTCAGACAATCCTTGATTTTTCGTGATGAGTCTGCTCACGGTCAGTATCTTTTCAAATTCTTTAGTCCAGTTCTTGTCCATAATGTTAATCGTTTTTGTTGAGTGTGAAGTCTCTGCACACAGACGGTGGTCCGCTAAATATGGTCAGACTACTTCACGAGTGTGGCCACGACGGCGGCCAATGTGGCGGTGATGGAGCCGAGGCTAAGTATCTCGGTGAGCGACATACCGCGCTTCTTGCTCTTGGCCGGCACGACGATTTCGCAACCGGGCTGAATGTCTTTTGCCGATTTCACACGCGAAACAGTGCCGTTCATGTTGACAGCAAATACCTTGCTTCGCTTGGCTTTAGTGCTGTAGCCACCGGATTGGTCGATGTAGTAGCTGAGTTTGGCTCCTTTTTTATAGGCCACGGTGTTGGGATAAAGCACCTCGCCATTGATTGAGACGGTGTTAGTGATTTGAGGCACGGTAATGACGTCGCCACCTCTCAAGACGATGTCCCATTCTTCGGTGCCGGGGTTTTTGACGGCTTTGTCAAGATTGATACCGATGTTTCGGATTTCTTGCAGTTCGAGTTTGCGCAAATCGACAGAGTCACCGGCAATGGCCGTTTTCTGCATGGCCACAAGCTTAATTTTCTCGTCAGAGGTCAGCGTGCGTTCCAAACGGGCACCAGAAGCAAAGGCGTCTTCATTCAGTCCGCCGGCAGCTTTGATGAGGTCGCTCAGACGATAGTTTTTCTTGGTCAAAACATAATCGCCGGCAAAAGCCACTTCACCTTTGATAGTGACATGCTCTTGCTCATTGTAACCCGGCGAGCGACGCACAAAAACTTCATCGTAAGGCTGCAGGGTGAAACCGGGTGTGCCTTTAACCACAAAACCGTCTTTCAAGTCAAAACTATAAGACTCAGCCAGTTGGGCTTGGGCCGTAGTGGCGTTTTGATTGACAACGCGGCGCGACACGTCCACTCGCATGACTGAAGCGGCATCGGTCAAACCGCCGGCTTGCAGGATGAGGTCTTCGATGGTGGTGTTCTCGGCATATTCGTAATCGCCGGGATAGAGCACCTCGCCCTTAATGCTGAGTTTGCGGTCGGCTAAAAGCTCTTCGTCGCCCGGCACAAAGATGATATCTTCGTTTTTCAGACTCACGTCGGGCACGTTGTGGCTCAAGATGCCTTCGATGTCGAGAGCGATGACTTCCAGACGGCGGTTGTCTTTGCGGCGGTGCATCACAGCACGGGCTTTAATGGCGTCTTCCGTGAGACCACCGGCTTTCTCGATGACCTGGCGCACGGTGGTAATGTTGCCGTCCATCTGATACATACCGGGACGGAACACGGCTCCGCGAACCTCAACCATATTGCTGAAGCGATTTAAAACTGAGTCAACAGCCAGCGAGTCGCCGTCTTGCAACTGAAACGAATTGCGTTCAAACTCGTCGATGGTGTAGACGGAGTGCATTCCACCCGATTTGCGCACAAGTCTGACAGACTGGGTATAGGCATCTCCGGCAAAGCCACCGGCATATTTGATGAGTGTGCCGACACTTTCGCGGCTTTTCATTTCATAATACATCGGGCGCTTCACTTTACCAGTCACGTTGACCAGACAGTCATAAGGGCCCACTATAATCATATCGCCCGAAGCCAAGCGCACATTGCCCTTGTGGTGACCGCCGAGGATGTAATCGTAAACGTCGACGGTAGAGATTTGGCGGCCGTCGCGATAGACTTTAATGTCACGGAGCGTACCAATCTCGTTGGGGCCTCCGGCCATATAAAGGGCGTGAAAGACCGTGGCAAAAGCTGAGAGCGTATAAGTGCCGGGCATCTCGACTTCGCCAACTACATTGACGCTGATGCTCCGCGTCTGACCTACAGACAAGCGAATGTTGGAACCTTGGAAGCGGCTGCCGAGGGTCTGCTTGAGTCGGGCGTTGGCTTGGCTCACGGTGAGTCCGCTCACCTGCACCGGCCCGTATCCCTCAATGTCGAGCACGCCTTCGGGCGACACCGTGGCGTTGAAGCTCTTTTGTGATGCGCCGTAGATGTCCACATAGACGGCGTCGCCTGGTCCGAGACGGTAGTCTTGTGGCATCGCGATGTTCATTTCCGGCTCAAAAGTGAGATTTTTCTGGTTGAAAATATCGCGGCCAAAGACTTTGATTTTGTCTTCCTTCTCTTTCACGCCAAACATCTCGTCATACATCGCCATGCTGTCGGGAAACATAAAGTCGGCCTCTTCGTCGTAGGTCTCTTCCAATTCTTCTTCATAGAGTTTGCGGCGACGCTCTGACATGGTCGACTTGTCGCGCTTTTTGATGGTCTGACGCTGTGAAAAACCGCTTTTTTTGTCTTTCTTTTCGTCGCCGTTGTTTTTGCGCAGACGGTCTTCTGTCGATGATTTGCCACTGAGGTCTTTTGCTCCAAGTGAGGCAGAAGACTTCTCACGCTCGTATTTCTTCTTGATGCGCTGTATTTGGCTCACCGGCACGCCTTTCTCGATGAGTTTTTTGACAATGGTGGCGCGGTCGGTGCCTTTCTCGTTTTCCCTCATCACGTATTCCATCACTTGTTGGTCGGTCATCGTCGATGACTGAGCAGAGAGATTATACCAAGCGGCAAAGAGGAGCACTGCGGTAAGAGCGAGACGAGTGTGGAGAATTTTCATGGTGGATGTGTGGATTTGCTAAGAGGTTTGTGGGGTAATGGCGTGACGTGGCATGTGGCATGAGACAACTTGCATATTGTTGCCGACATCTTGCAAGCGACTTGGACTTTCAGATGTATGCCTTACGCGCGCACGCGTATATATATAAGGAATAGCGGCAGAGACATTCGTGTCCCTATCCGCTTCAGACGCTGTACTGGCATAGGCTTGATTTGAGCGTAGTGGCGCAGGCGGTCTGTGTTTGGTGTTTGACGTGATGGTCGGTTTGTAGTGTGTTGATGCGCTTTAATCTTTTAGTTTCTCAAAGGTGAGTTTGTTGTCGAGCTTCACCCATTTTCGGCCAACAGCCTTTTTGAATGTCACGGAGCCGAGGGTCTGCATCTCAAGGTGAGTGGCGTCGGTCATTGTGACTCTTACTTTCTGATGGTCGCTACCCGTGTCTGAAGCGAAATGAAGTGTGGCTTCTTGGTCGTTAGTCTCGGTTTTCCACACGAGCCACAGACCATAAATGCCTCGACCGGAGAGGTAGCCGTAGGTGGTGCCAAGAAAAGACATCCCAGGCACTTCGACGCTTTCTTCATAAGCATTGATCACGAGCGTGATGCCTGTTTCACGATTGAAAAAACGGCCCACAAAGGGTTGTGTCGTTTGGGCGGTCATCGCCATGCTTATCGTGAAGACGAGCAAGGCCGCACACATTCGTTTTAAGCCTTTGATGTTGGACATTGTGTGAGTTTCGGTCGTTTAATTGGGCGTAGAGGGCTGGCGTCAATAGACTCAATCGTCACTTTCGGGTTGCTCGGTGCGCAAAATCATGGTGGTGGCACCGATGGTGATAATGGCGCCTTCGTCCACAATCTCGCGAGCACGGTCGGGCAACAGGGTATTCATGAGGAACGTGCCCGTGCCAGAAGGAGCGTCTCTGAGCACAAACTGAGGCCGGCCGCTTTGACGGTCGGTCTTCACGGTGATGATGCAGTGGGTGGTGTCTACGCTCGGGTCGACGGTTTTGAAGGCGGCGTTGGCTTTTGTGCCTTTGACATGACGCCCAACCACGTTTTCGCCTTCATAGAGAGGTATGACTTGTTTGAGATGGAAGGCGTTTTCCACCACGACGAGCCAACCTTTGGGTTTGGCTTCGGCTTCATCTGGTGTCTCGCTTTGATTTTTGGGTTTGAGCTTCACCTTGAAGCGCTTGTTGCAGGCCGGACATTCAAAGACCAAAGCCCTACCCGGCTCAAAGCGTGTTTCGTCGAAAAGTATGGGTTCGTCACATTCCGGACATCTGAGTCGTTTCATGAGCTGGATGAGGGGATGATGAGTCTATGCGTCTGAAAGACAGAAAGTCTAAGAGTCTAAGACACTTAGTTTTGTCTCTTTGTTTATAGCGCCAAAACCCATGCGTCGGCAAAACGCTCTGAGTGGCGCTTGATTTGGGTCAATTGGGCTCTGGCTTCGGCTTCGCTGGCATAGCGGCCGTAAACCACACGCACCATTTTGCCTTTGGCGTAAGCCCTGGCTTCGGTCAGTCCCTCCTCTCTCATGTCGGCGGCATAGGCTTCAGCCTTGTGCATGGGCACTTGAGAAACGAGCACCAACGTGTAGCGGCCTTCGGCTTCGGGAGTGACTGCACTGGTTTGGGCGTGATGATTTGCAGATGGTTTGGCCGGCTCTGCTGCAGGCTTTACCGCTTCGGCAGACAAAAGTCGAGGCTTATCGGCTTTGTTATGTGCCACAGTCGCAGGCTTGTTGACGGTTTTATCGCTTTGGCTGTGGTGTAGCGTAGGCAGACCGGTGGGATTGATGGCTGCGCCGAGCGATTGATTTCCGGCTTGGTCTGAAGCCAATGGCGACGACCATGCAAAATAAAAGAGCAAGGCGACCACGGCTGCTGTCACGTAGCCCGAAGCAGCATGCCAAACCTGTTTGGTACGGCGTGCAGCAGTGCGCAGACGGCGACGTGCCACTTGCCGACGACGGTGTTGTCGATGGGGCACGCTGTCGGTCGCCGTTGTCACAAACGAGCCCAGACCGTAGAGTGAGGGCGACACCACTCCGGCTTCGCAGGGAGTGAAGCGTAGTGGGCCATCGAGCGAAGCACTTAGCGTGCCGATGCCATGGAGTTGCACGTCTTCGCCGGCGAGCAATTTGTTTTTAAGCTCGTCGACGGCCTCCTCAATCATGCGTAACGTATCGGGATAGGTCGACTCATAAACAGCCATATACGACTGCACGAGCAAACCATCGTTGAAGGTGAGATCGGGGTTGAAGCCTATCGTGCGCAATGGGGGCAAATAGAGACTCTCATCGGCCATATATCTGGCCGGTGCACATCGGGCTACAAAGCCACCCAGACCCGGCACAATCACCAAGTCGTGTGTGAGCATCAAGGCTTCGATATGTCTGGAGAGTTCAATCATACTGCGAAGATAATGCAAATCCGCGGGTGGACAAAGTGACAGGCCGCGTTTTTTTCGCTGCCTCAGACGGTGTTTGTCGCACGAATGACGCCGGCCAACGATGCAATATATCCCAAAATCAGCCTCTTAACACTGTGTTGCCGTCAATCATTTTTCGCCTTAATTTTTTTAGTGGAAGTGGCTATGGTTTTTGATCTCAGCGCCCCAATGACCTTGAACAAAAACCGCGGTCCAGTGTGACGCTTTCTTTCATCCTTTAACATCTGTTTATTCTTTAAAGAAAAGCCACTCATCCGCTTCAAAATCTAAAGTGATTGTTAGAAAAATAATGCTATATAACTTAAATCCAAAATAGTAACTAATGCCATTGATTTTTATATTTAAGACAGAAATGTCAGAAAGCTGACAAAATCAGGGCACTATTAAGAAAAAGTTTTCGTGCAATAAGCGCAGACGCTTGTGTCCTTAGGCCGCGAAAAACTGTCCTTAAGGCCGTATGGCTCAAATCATTAAAAAAAGAGCCTCCGATGGAGAGACTCTTCTTTAGGCTTTGCCCAAAGATACGACCCAATAAGGCAACAACAAAAGACAAATGCCTTGCGGCGCAAAGACGGGTCAGAAGGGCAAGCCCACGGCGAAATGGAAGGCGAAATCGCGCGAGAACTTGGGATGAATAATAGGCCAATGGCCACGGCCAGAGGGAACGGCGGGATTGATGGCCTTCATGCCCCCGTCGATGCGCAAGACAAAATAGTCCATGTTGAGGCGCAGTCCAAGGCCGTAGGCCACAGCGATTTGCCGATAGAATTTATCAAACTTAAATTCACCGCCGGGCTGATCGGCATAGTGGCGCAAGTTCCACACATTGCCGGCATCGACAAAGGCTGCGCCATGTAGTTTTTGGAAAAGACGCGTGCGAAACTCCACACTCAGGTCGAGCTTCAAGTTGCCTGTTTGGTTGATGAAATCAATCTTGCCGTCGCTACCGGTGTAACTGCCCGGACCCAACTCTCTCACGCCCCAACCGCGCACACTGTTTGCACCGCCGGCAAAATAGCGTTTTTCATAGGGCACAATGCTTGAGTTGCCATACGGCACGGCCACACCGGCAGCTGCATGAAAGGCCAAGGAACTCACGTCGCCCATGGGCAGGTTCGTGGAAAAGTCAACGTCGAATTTGACATACTGAGAGAAGTCTATGCCAAAAAGATTATAACTGCCATTGCTGCCTTGATGAGCGCCAAAGGCAGGCGAAAGCAGGCGCAACAGGGCTCCTGCACTTTCCAGCCCTACCCTCACCTGGCTGCCGCCACCATTCAATCCAAATTGAGCAGCCGACGGGCGAGTGTGGAAGGTATAGGTGTATGACGAACCGGCAATAAGCAGGTTTTCGTAGCTATAACGCAAAACGGCATAATGCGGGTCGTCGCCTTCAAGATAGTCTTTACGAAAAGTGTCTGATATCCAAGGCATAAAAACATAGTTCACATTGAGTAGGTCTATACGATGGATATGCCGCGACGTGGCCTGACGGCCCAGACGATAGGTCCAAGCGGCGGTGAGCACACGGCGGTGAAATTCAGGCCGGTCTTGTGAAGAATACATCACCGAGGCCTCAGAAGTGGCACCCGGTGTATGGCGAACGGCACGCGGCACAAAAGGCACGATGAGTGAAGGAAATTTCAGTCCCAACTGCGCACTATATTCGATGTAGTTTTGATTGTTATAGCCCTCAAGGCCGGTGATGGCTTCATAGGCACCACGCAACTTCAGAGAGAGTTCTTCCGAACCATGAAAAAGGTTTCGATTAGCATATCCCAACGACAAGGCTGCACCAAGATTACCTGCCGTGTTAGTTCCTTCCACCTCCATGCTGACAGAATGCGGTCTGACGGTGCCAACGAGAATGTCACAGTCGAGCCGGTCGCTGTCAGTCGGCGTGTAGCGCACGGTGGTATAGCCCACGGCACTGAGACTTCCTAACGAGGCATAGGTTGATGCCATATCAGAGGCACGATAGAGGCTGTCGGGCCTGATGTTGATGTGGTTTTGATAGACACGGCGATGCAAACGCGGCGAAGGCGGAGCATAAGACATTTTGAGGTCTGAGTAATAAGTATCGAGCGAAGCCGTGTCGGTGGGCGTGTTTTCATGAATACGCACCTCTCCCAGCCGATAGACCCGATAGGCTTTAGTGGAATCAGCTCCGGTCGGAATGGCCGTATGCATGGTGAGCGTGGCCGTACGCGCACCGATGGTCGTATCGACAGAGAAAGAAATATATTCGCGATGCGTGTTGTAGAAGCCGGCATCTGCAAGAATGGCTGCCACCCTGCTTCGTTCGGCCGACAGCGTCGACACGTCGAGAGGCATACCGCGATAAAGCAATGAGGCTGAGTCGTGAGCCGAGACGAGTCGCTCCACTTCGGGCGAGTCATAGCGTCGCTCAATCTGGTCGATGTAGGTGCGTGTGCCTGGCGAAACGCGGTAGGTGAGCCTTGTTTTGTAGCCTTTTGTTAGCGTGTCGGCCGTGACTGTGGCATGGAGATATCCGCGAGAATGCATAGCGGCGAGCACACTGCCCAATGAGAGATTTTTGAGTCGCTCGTCATAAACCACAGGTGCCTCACCCATACGTCGGAAAAAGCGATTGATGCGTTTAGTCGAGTCGTTTCCTTGAAGGCAATAGATGCCCAACGGCGCT
>JAHAWW010000007.1 GCA_018383375.1 Prevotellamassilia sp.
TGTATGAACCACATCATTCCCGTGGCCACCAAATATCAGAGTGAACTTGTGGACAACGTGCACAAGATACAGCTGGCTTTCACCGACCCAGAAAAGGTGAAAGAACTCACGGCCTACAACATCGACCTTATTGAGAAAATCAACAAACATACCAGCTTCATTGCCGAAAACGTAGAAGCTATGGTTGAGAAGCGTAAGGTGGTGAATAAGATTGAGGACGTGCGCGAACTGGCCATTGCCTATCACGACGACATCGCTCCTTATCTCGACGCCATCCGTTATCACATCGACAAGCTCGAACTCATTGTCGAGGACGATATGTGGACGCTGCCCAAATACCGCGAATTGCTTTTCATCCGCTAAACACACTCTCTACAATACGACGCTCACGGGGCGTGCAGGTCTTCCTGCACGCCCCGTAGTTTGTTGCGACAAGCGCAAAATGGCTGACAAAGCCTCATAAATGCCAACAAATCGCTAACTTCGGGCTTTAGAATAGTATTCTCCCTTTGATGTCATCGCTCCCGTCTCACTCCCCGCTCCCGGCACGGCCTCAACGCCCCACGCCGCCCTTGACCATCATCACGCTACCGCTGGTGGTGGGCATTTTTGCGGCCAATGCGTTCACAAGGTTGTGGTTTTGTCCGCCTGTGGTTTATCTGAGTCTTGCCGCGGTATTTCTCGTGTGGGTGTTGTGGGCCATCAAGTCTTCGCGCCATGACGCCATGTGGAGCCGATGTGGCGTGGGAATGGCCTCATTCTTTATCGGTGCTGCGCTTTTCCAGCACCACGTCGCCACCATTCCGCCCGACATTGATGCGCCTCATCCCGCCACCTATACCCTCCTCATCGACAAAACGCCCAAAGCGACTGAGCGCAGTTGGCTCGTCGATGGCCGTGTGACTTCGGGGCAATATGCCGGTCGCCGTGTGAGGGTGAGATTGGCCAAAGGGCCGTTTGCCGGTGCGGCTCAACAGAAAGGTGTACCGGGCGAACCTCTTCGTCCGGGCGACCTGCTGGCTTTTCACGCTGCCATCGAACCGCCGCAGTCTTTGGGCAATCCCGGCGAGTTCAACTATGCCACGTTCTTACGCCAAAACGATTTGCAGGGCAGCGCCTTTTGCCCTCGTCAACAATGGCGATTAGTCTCCGACAGTGTGAGTAGTATGTCTCTGCCTGTCAGAGCGTTGCGCTGGCGGTCTTATTTGGTGGAGCAATACGCCCAACACTTCTCCGACACCACGCTGGCTATTGTTTCGTCGCTCACCCTGGGCGACCGCACTCATCTAAGGCACGACCTTCGCGAGCACTTTGTCCAAGGCGGCGTGAGCCATATCCTCGCCTTGTCGGGACTGCATCTGGCCATTCTTTTCGCGCTGTTTCATTGGCTTTTGCTGCGTCATCTTTGGCGTCGTTGGGCACGTTGGTGTGGTGCAACCGTCTGTTTGTTGTTGGTGTGGACGTTTGTGTTTATTGCCGGCATGCCGGCGTCGCTTGTCCGTGCCGCCGTGATGCTGACATTGCTCCAGATTGGACTGCTTTGCCGGCGCAATAGCAACCCGTTGTCCAGTTTAATGGTGGCGGCCACGGTCATCCTCTTGGTCTGGCCTCAATCGCTCTTCGACATCGGTTTCCAACTGTCATTTTTATCGGTTTGGGGCATGCTTGTCATCTTGCCTCGCCTCAGGGTTCCTCAATTCGTGGCCGGTCATCGGCTTTTGGCTTGGGTCTACAATCTGTTTTGCGTCACCTGCGTCTGCACGCTCATCACGATGCCCCTCGGTATTTATCATTTCCACAACATTCCGCTCTATGGTCTTGTGGCCAACTATGTGGCCATTCCTTTTGCCTGGCTCGTCATCTCTTTGAGTCTGATTTTCTTCATTTTGCCTTTTGCCCGTGCCGTGACGGTGTTTTTGCTGGATGGTTTGATTAGAGGCTTTGCAGATTTGCTGGCCGTCATAGCCGAGTGGCCGCTGGCCGACACCAAGTTTTATATACCGGAGGTCTCTGTGTGGCTTATCTACGCGGCCATATTGGCGGCTTATGTGGCTTGGACCCGTCGGCGTTGGCGTCTGCGGTGTGGCACCGCGGCGGTTTGTGCCCTTGTGGTGGCGGTCGCCACCTGCGCCCATCAGGCCACGGGACAGACGGTGCGTCCCCAGTTGGTGTTTTATCATTTGCACCATTCCTCGCCTGTTCATTTCATCGCTTCGGCCCGTCAGTCGTATTTGTGGATGCCGCCATCGGCTTCGGCCGACAGTCTCTCGCTGCGCCGTGTGGCCGAAGATTTTTGGCAGGCTCAAGGTATGGACCAACCGCAACGTTTCACCGACCGCCTGTCGGCCTCGACCATTGAGGTGAAAGCCGGCACGGCGGTGTTTGCCGGCCGGCGGGTGGCCGTGGTGAGCGAGCAACTGCCTTTCGCCCACAATCTCAAGCCGCTCGCGGTGGACTATCTTTTGCTCGAGAAAGGATGCAGCGGTCGTCTCGAAAGGGTTTTGAGGCGCTATGCACCACGACAGATTGTGCTCTCGGCAGGGCTGTCGGACTATCACAGGGAGCGCTACAGCCGCGAGGCCCGACAGGCCGGTATCGCCGTCTACGACCTCAAGTCGCAAGGTGCTCTCGTGGTGCCGCTTGATTGAAAAACTTGGGGATTTATACGCAAAAAACACGTGCAACGGCCAACTGACCATTGCACGTGTTTTGCATTTTTGAGGGTGCTTAGTGGGATTCGAACCCACGACATTCAGAACCACAATCTGACGCTCTAACCAACTGAACTATAAGCACCATTTGACTTTTCCTTCGAAAAGCGATGCAAAGATAGACTTTTCTTTCATTCCTACAAAGTGTTTGTGCGTTTTTTTGCTTCCGCCTCACTCACTTTGCCTTTTTTATGCGCCACACACCACTGCAAGGCACACGAGGATGCGACCAGACAATGACCACATCCCCGTCACACACATTTGGGTTTAATCAACGATATACGAAAGCGTTTATGGGACTCCTCACTTACCGGGCGCGACGAGTGTGCCGATAAGTTGGACAATTTTGCCTTCGTCGGCTTCGAGATGGAATACGATCATTTCGTCAAACTCTGTGGCTGAACCGGCCTTGGGGTGCGTAATGATATAGGTCTGCTCGTCGTCAATCATACGGTCCAGCAGCACTTGATAGCCTCTTTTTTTGCGCAAGGCATCCAAGGTCTTCCTGAACTCACGAAGTGACGATTTATTCTCAGTGGAAAGCACAAGCACAGTCGATAAAGTATCGATATTCATCGTGGCCATGGGGTCGACATTGGCTTCTTGCGCCATGGCTCCTTTCATGGCTTTGGTCATGTTAGAGGGGACGTAAACACTCTCCACGCCTTTGAGTTTACGCAGTTTGCTGAAGTCGTAATAATCGCCTTCGGCCCAGGCGAGAATGGGCAACAGGCTCAGAATGAGAATAGAAACAATCTTTTTCATGTTGAATAATATTTTTAGAGGGGTTAAATGCTGCGAAGTATTTCTTCCACGTCGGCAAGGCTCTGGTCGATTTGATTTTGGGTTTCTCTCAGAAGGGCTACCACCTTCTGCCATTCGGCCTCAGCCTCTTCGACCGTGGCCACGCCACTGCCATAAACGGCGTCGGGATCGTCCATCTCGTCGTCGGCTGGCCGTGGTGCTTTGGCGGTGAGAGAAGGCTGCTTGGCCGAAGGCTCGGCTTTATGAGTAGCCTCATCGGCCTCGTTTTCGTCACGCTGTGCCACCGACATAATTGTAGGCGCCTCAGTCTGCGCCGGCTCAGCCGCGGCAATGGCTTGACCAGTCGGTTTTTCGGCCACATCCGGCTGCACCAAGAGCCAGCACAGGCCGCACATACAGGCGGCAACCAGTACGGTGGTGGTCACATAAAGCCATCGGCGGCGCGGTTGGGCCGCAACCGCGGGCTCTGACGTCTGACGTATGGCAGCCTCCATGCGTTGGCTGAATCCCTGAGGCAATGCAGGGGCCTGACGGAGCACTTCAAACACCTTGCGCTCGGCCTGCCAACCTTCGGGACAAGCATCTGAGCACACGAAATCCGTCAAGTGCCGCATCTCTTCAGGTGTGATGAGGCCGGTATAATATCGCTCGAGCAAACGAGTGGCTTCTGGTATGGAGAGAGCTTGGTTCATAGGGCGATTTGCTGTTTTAACGTCTGGCGCGCACGGCTGAGCAACAACCTGACGTAGGCTTCTGTTTCATTCATGTGGCGGGCAACCTGTGCGACGTCAAGTCCTTCAAAATGGAAAAGGCTGAACGCGCGAGCCTGTTTGGCCGGCAAATGTTCCACGGCTGCATAGAGTCTGTCGAGGGCCTCACGTCCGGTGAGCAGCTCCTCTGGATTGACATCGTCTGTTGGTTCGACAAAGGCCGCCGACCGATGGGTGTCGTCGTCGAGCGAGAGCGGGGCTGCGCGGCGAAGCCTGTTGAGGCATTGGTGCCTGACGGCCTGCGCGAAATAAGCCATCGCGGCCTCGGCATTGAGCGTTTCAAACCTTTCCCGTCGCTGCCAAATGCCCACAAACGCGTCTTGCGTCACATCCTCAGCGGCAGCCGTATCGTGCAACATACCGAGGGCAATGGCATAGAGCCTTGGCGCGGCACTGAGATAAGATTGTTGCAATTCGTCGGCATTCATAGATTGAAGAGAATGGGTGTGGATGCAGCCGTTGTGGCGATGCTCTAATCTTATAACACACAAAGTTCGGTTTTGCAACAATGCTATGGCGATTTTTATGGAAATTCGTTCTAGAGACTTTGTCGCAAGCTGCCGGACTAAAAGGCAACGAATGGTCGAACCACGGGCACAAAGCCCTCGAGCGCTCTGCCCTTGAGTGAAAGTTTAACGGCTTTTCGGGCGATTGCACGCCTGCTCAATGGTGGATTATTACAATGACAGAATATGAATGGGTTGCCTTTCGTTCTTGGCCATTCATACAATCACTTCTTCATTACCAGGTTGCTCTACCTTACCCATAAAGCGCACGGCTTTGTTCAGAAACGGAGGTTGTGTGTGACAAAAAAGGCGTGTAATAGTGACATAAGGCAACCTCCGCCGACTCAAGACCACTTCAATAGGCCGAAAACATACGGATAAGGCGTTTGGCACTGCCGCTCAGTAACGCAAAAATTACGGGCATAAGGACAGTTTTTCCTTTCCTTATGCCCGTAACTGGCTAAAAGGCAGAAAAAAAGGGGCTTAAAGCCCCTCTTTATTCTTCTTTACCTCAAAGATAAGGCTGAAAAGCGCCAAAACAAAAGACAAAAACAGACTCAGAAGGGCTTATGGCAACCCGACAAGGCCGCATGCAAGCCCCAAGAGAGCAGTTGAGACTACGCGCGCGTGGACGGCACGAAAGATTCGTATGTGCCGTCGTCGAAAAAAACGCGGATTTCTTTAATTTTTCTTTTCGGTATGTCAACAATGTTTCGCATTTCCTCTTTTGAATTCATATAGGTTGACGAACGTTCCGAGGCATAGGATGGGCGAGAGCGGAAATTGGACGATTTTTCTGGTATAACGGCAACGCTCTCTGCTCCGAACAAGGACGACCCGTCAATGGCTGCACCGTTTCCGGCCGAAGCAGCCTCCGGGGCTTTTGTCGGGACGGCACCTTCAACCGATGCCTCACCGTCCTGAGAGGGCGTCTGAGCCACATACATATCGCCCTCGCCAAACATCAGCCATTCGATGCGAATCTGCGGAAATACGCGGTGAATAGCCATTACGTGGTTGTTGGTAGGGTTGGTGCGGCCGTTGAAAATGCTGGAAATAGATGCGGTTGAAATGCCAAGACGCTGGGCAAACTCTTGCTGTGAGAGGCCCATGGCATTCATAATTTGACGGATGCGTTCTTTCATTATGGTGGTATGTTTGTTTGTCGTGAAATAGCCAAGCGGGCGTGAACGAGGGCAGAAGGGCCTTGTCGCGGCCACGCGAGGGGCAGAAGTGGATAGAGGCAGAGAGTCAATCGCAAGCCGGAGTCATAGGCGACCACGTGGGTGATGGACGAACCGACTAAGGAGGGCGTAGAAGTTTTTTCAGACGCCATGCCACACCCGTTTGATTGCTCGTAAGAGGTGCCAATGGCGGCACTTATGAG
>JAHAWW010000185.1 GCA_018383375.1 Prevotellamassilia sp.
GCACACTCACATGGCTCTCGTCAATGACCATGAGGAAGTCTTTGGGGAAGAAGTCAAGCAAGCAATAGGGGCGTGTGCCGGGAGCGCGGCCGTCGAAATAGCGTGAATAGTTTTCGATGCCTGAGCAATGGCCCAGTTCGCGTATCATCTCTATGTCGTAGCTCACGCGCTCTGTGAGGCGTTTGGCTTCGAGGGTTTTACCCATTTCGTTGAAGAGCGCCGTCTGTGCCACAAGGTCGTCTTGTATTTGGCGAATGGCGGCTTCTTGTGTTTCTTTTGACGTGAGGAAGAGATTGGCCGGGTAAATCTTATATTCTTCGAAGGTCTGTATGCGACCGCCCGAGAGGGAGTCAATCTCTTCGATGCCGTCTATTTCGTCGCCCCAGAAAGCGATGCGCACTACGTCTTCGCTATAAGCCAGATAGACGTCGACCGTATCGCCGGTGACGCGAAACTGTCCGGGCCGGGGCGCCACGTCGTTGCGCTGGTAGAGGCTGTCTACGAGGCGCCGCAACAATACGCTCACGTCCAGTCGCTGACCCACGGCGAGATGCACCACATTTTCATAGAAGGCTGCCGGATTGCCCATACCATAAATACACGACACCGACGACACCACGATGACGTCGCGGCGCCCAGAGAGCAAGGCCGATGTGGCTGCCAACCGCAGGCGGTCGATGTCTTCGTTGATGGCCAGGTCTTTCTCGATATAGGTGTCGGTTTGGGGAATATAAGCCTCGGGTTGGTAATAGTCGTAATAAGAGACATAATATTCAACGGCATTCTCCGGAAAGAAACTCTTGAACTCGGAATAGAGCTGGGCCGCCAGCGTTTTATTGTGGCTCAACACAAGTGTGGGCCTTCCGATCTGGGCCACTACATTGGCAATGGTAAACGTCTTTCCCGACCCGGTGACGCCCAGCAGGGTCTGTGCGGGCAATCCCTGCCTGATGCCTGCCACCAGTTCGTCGATGGCAGCGGGCTGATCGCCCATTGGAGCATAGTCTGAATGAAGTTT
>JAHAWW010000010.1 GCA_018383375.1 Prevotellamassilia sp.
ACTATCTCAACCCGATTTTTTTGTATTTTTGCAGAGATTTTTTGCTTTTAAATAGAGCAACTGTAAAGCGCCGACCGCTCGGCCTCAACAAACAAATGGACAGCAACAAAATCTTCAAGATAGACATCGAAGCCATTGTGCGTGGCAAGGCAAGCGGCAAAAAGCGCCGTGTGCCCCGCTTTATCATCAATTGGCTCAAGCGTATCATTCATCAAGACGAAATCAACGCGTTTCTTGAGCGCGAAGGCGACAAACAAGGAGTGCCCTGGCTCAAAGACTGCGTGGAATTTCTCGATATGAAACTCGAAATCGAAGGTCTTGAAAATTTGCCCTCCGACGCAGACGGCCGACGTTTCACTTTTGTGAGCAACCACCCTCTGGGCGGTCAAGACGGCGTGGCACTGGGAGCCATTCTCGGCGAACACTACGACGGCCGGGTGAAATATCTCGTCAACGACCTCTTGATGAACCTCCACGGGCTGGCGCCGCTCTGCATCCCCATCAACAAAATGGGCGCACAAAGCCGTCGTTTTCCAGAGATGGTCGAGGCCGGCTTCAAAAGCGACAATCACATCATTATGTTTCCCGCCGGACTGTGCTCGCGGCGGCGTGGTGGCGTCATTCGTGATTTGCCCTGGAACAAGGCTTTCATCACCAAAAGCGTGGAGACGCAGCGTGACATCGTGCCCATCCACTTCAGCGGCCGCAACTCCAACCGTTTCTACCGTTTGGCCAACATCAGCAAGGCCCTCGGCATCAAGTTTAACATCGCCATGCTCTATCTGGTCGACGAAATGTTTCGCAACCGCCACAAAACCTTCGTCGTGAAAATCGGTAAACCCATTCCCTGGCAAACCTTCGACAAATCTAAGCGACCACTCGAATGGGCCGCCTACGTCCAAGACCAGGTCTATCAACTCTAAAACAGAAAAACGCCCGCCACCGCCCATTTCGGCAGGTCGGGAGGTTCACCTATACCCATATTCATTCTGCCCACATCAAAATGGAAGAAATCATCAGCCCCGTAAGTCGGGAACTGCTTAAGGCCGAATTGACTCCCGAGCGCCGTCTGCGCTCGACCAACAAGAGCAACAACGAGATTTATATCGTGACCTATCAGCAGGCGCCCAATGTGGTGCGCGAGATAGGCCGCCTCAGGGAGATAGCCTTCAGAGCTGCCGGTGGTGGCACCGGCTTGGCGCTCGACCTCGACGAGTTCGACACGTGTGAGCATCCCTATTA
>JAHAWW010000013.1 GCA_018383375.1 Prevotellamassilia sp.
AAACCGAGGGGGATGACATCTTGGGCGTAGGCCGACAGCACCACACCACTGCTTGCGCCGCCTTCAGTCTCAAACACCAACCGGTCTTCGTGAAGGATGGGCTGGTCGGTGTCTTGTTCGGGTGCAGTGGCATTGACAAACACTCTCAGACTGTCTTCAGCTCCCACTTCAATGCCGGCTTCTGTCCCCACCGAACCACCTTCGACAAACACCCCGTCCACGTTAACCTTAAAAATAGAATGACTGCCGTTTTCCAGATAGACACGGCTCAGTCTTATGGCCTTTTTGGAGGGATTGTACACGTTGAACGTGTAGGTGTTGGTAGACTGAGCACTGATGATGGTGTCGAGACTCAGCGTGTCTACGGATGGTACGAGGCGGTCGGTGGCCGATGTGCTGTAATCGTCGTCGCTCATACAGGCACAGAGGGCAAACAGCGCCAAAAAGCCGCCCCACATCAAGTGGTGCAGCTTTCTTAAGGATGAAATGATGGAGTGTGTCGTGACCATCGGCAATGATTATTTGAGACAAAGAGTCTAAGAGATGAAAGGTCTATAAGAGATGAAGAGTCAAAGCACGGGTTGGGTGCTTTTGGCCTTACAGACCGGCAATACCTCTCTTAGTCTTTTTGTCGTTTTACTCTCTTTCAAATATGTATGAGGATGTCGAGCAAGTGGTTCCAAACTTTCTCCACACTGGGGATGTGCAATCGTTCTTCAGGAGAGTGAACGCCGCGCAGGGTGGGGCCGAAGCTCACCATGTCGAGTCCGGGATATTTTTCGCTGAAAAGTCCACATTCCAGTCCGGCATGAATGGCCAAAATCTTGGGTTCTTCGCCAAAGAGGCGTTGATAGCTTTCGCGAGCCACAGCCAGCAGTCGGCTGTTGGGGTTCATCTTCCAACCCGGATAGCCCTCGTTGGTCACAGCCGTGGCACCGCCCAATTCAAAGGCTGCTCTCACCGTGGCAGCCATATTCAGCAAGTTACTCTTCACACTGCTGCGCTGGCTTGTGGTCACAACGATGCCGTTAGCCTCTTTGCGGATGCTGGCCAGGTTTGACGAGGTTTCGACCAGCCAGTCGAGATCTTGGCTCATAGCAAAAATACCATTGTGAAGGGTGCGCAGAGAGAGCATCATACGGCGGGCTGCCTCAGGCTTCATTGCCTCGGTGGCAGGTGCTGCACTCTCCAAGTCAAAGGCCACTTCCTTCTCTGTCACTTGAAACTCCTCCTCCACATCGGCGGCGTAGAGATTGAGGTCCACACGGAGTTGCTCCTTGAATGCTGCCGGAACGGCCACGGTCACACGGCCGTCTCTTGGTATGGCATTGTGCAGGCCGCCACTTTGGATGTCGACGATGCGCAGGTCGGTCTTTTCCATTTCGTCACACACAAAGCGCACGAGCAATTTGTTGGCATTGGCCCGTTTCTTGTTGATATCGTCGCCCGAGTGACCGCCTTTGAGGTTTTTCACCGAGAGAGTGAAGGTGAGAAAGCCTTCGGGCAACGCCTCCATCGGGCAGGGATATGTAGCGGTCGTACGCACGCCACCGGCACAGCTCACAAAGATTTGGCCTTCGTCTTCAGAGTCGAGGTTGATGAGCAGCCGGCCGGTCATAAATCCGGGTTTCATACCCATTGCGCCGGTCAGTCCTGTTTCTTCGTCGCGAGTGAAAACACATTCAATGGGGCCATGGGGAATATCGTCAGAAGCCAGCAGAGCCATCTCCATAGCCATACCGATACCATCGTCTGCACCAAGCGTAGTGCCTTTGGCCTTCATCCATTCTCCGTCGATATATGTCTCGATGGGGTTGTTATCGAAGTCAAAACTGCCGTCACTCGGTTCGCAAACCATGTCCATATGGCTTTGCAGAATGACCGTTTCGAGATGTTCATAGCCGGCAGTGGCCGGTTTGCGTATAATCACGTTGCCCGTCTCGTCGGTGACAGTCTCCAAGCCAAGTTTCTTACCGAAGTCTTGCAAAAAAGCAATAATTTTCTCTTCGTGCTTTGAGCGGCGAGGCACTTTGTTGATTTCTGCGAAGCAGTCAAACACCAATTGAGGTTTTAAGCTGATGTGAGTCATAGTTGTTGTATTTTTTGTATAGTTTGTTTTTTTGATAACGGGCGATTGTTTGTTATGGCTCGTTTTTTTTGCCATTCTGCTCGCCTTGAGGCTACATTCGGCATAGCCCAAATGAAAAACTTACGTCTTTCCTTTTGTCTCTGCACTCATTTGCACTAACTCTCACTTCGTGCAAGTTAGGCTGCGGCTCGGGAATGTCAATAAAAACAAGTTTTTCTTGCCATTCCGCTCGCCTTGCACTAACTCTCACTTCGTGCAAGTTAGGCTGCGGCTCGGGAAAGTCAATAAAAACAAGTTTTTCTTGCCATTCCGCTCGCCTTGCACTAACTTTGTCGCCTGTAATCAGCAAAAATACAAATAATATGTGGCAGACGTTTCTTTTTTCCTTGATAATTGTTGCAATCTGTCTCGTGCTTTTGGCCGTGAGACTGTTTTTCGGGAAAAAATTTGTCCATACACACGTCGACGGCAACAAGGCCATGCACCGCAAAGGCATTCGCTGTGCTCAGTCTATGGACGCCGAAGAGCGACGCGACAATCCCTATACCGTGTCTGAGAAATCAAAGAAATAACCAAAAGGTAAATCATTAGAAAACAAAACGATAACATCAAATTATGAACAAAATCTTCACTCTCGCCGCTATGGCACTCCTCATGGCTTCTTGCGGCAACGGCAACAAGGCCGAAGAAATCAAGCCTGCTCCCGTCGACCCCAAAGCCACTGCAGGTATGGCCTATGTTGACGTAGACACGCTCCAGGCTCGCTACCAATTCTATCTCGACGGCAAAGCCCGCCTCGAACAGAAGATGGAAGAGTATCAAAAAGGTATCAGCCAAAAAGAAAACGCTCTGGCCAATCTCCAAAAAAGCATCCAGCAGCGCACGCAAAACGGACAAATCAATTCTCAGCCGCAATATGAGGCTGAGTTGAAGAAATACCAGCAGCAGGAGCAGGCTTATGCGCAATACCGCGCCAAAGCCGAGCAAGAAATGGTCAAACTTCAAGGCGAGTTCAACCAAGCACTGCAAGACAGCCTCGACAACTTCTTGGCCGAATACAACAAGGTGAAAAAGTTCAAGGTGATTTTCTACAAAGCCGCTGCAGTCTATGCCGATAAGTCTATGGATATCACCGCCGAAGTGGCCGAAGGACTCAACAAACGCTACAAGAAATAATCCTCTACAGAAATAGTCTTACCACACATGAGGGTGTGTCAAAATGCAAATTTTGACGCGCACTCGAAGGTGCGTCAGAATGGCTAAGATGCAAGGCGCTGAGGCTGAGGGCGCAGGGAGTGTACTAAAGTACATGACCAAGCCCGAATGCCGATAGCAACGAAGCAGATTGGCCATTATGACACACCTTCTTTTTATTGTGAGATGAAAAAGAACGATAGGATATATTCCCGATATGACAAAAAAAGAACTTGAGTCGTGAATGACTCAAGTTCACAAATTTTGCGGTGCGTACGGGACTCGAACCCGTGACCCCATGCGTGACAGGCATGTATTCTAACCAGCTGAACTAACGCACCAATCCAT
>JAHAWW010000017.1 GCA_018383375.1 Prevotellamassilia sp.
AGTAGGCCTGCATAATAAACTGCGAACAGATAAAACATTTCACGATAATGAGCAAACATATCCGTCCCGGGAGTGCCGCCCTTACAGGCCGGAATATGAGAGACTGTATCAACCTATACCTATCGACCCGGGCTAATATGTTACGCCCCTACAGGGCTTGACACGCCGCTCATCAGCGATTAACCTTTTATACACTCTTAGTCTTTTAGTCTCTTCTGCTCTTAGACATAAAAAGAACAAGCCCAACAATCTTTCCTATGAAACATAACCTTTTTTATGCCACTGCCTGTGCCGCATTGCTCGGCTTGAGCCTCACGGCCTGTGGTGGAACCCAAACTGAGAACAAAGGCCAAACGGCCGAGTCTGTCAAATCCATACGTCCCGACGGTCCCATAGAGTCAAATCCCGCCTCGACAAGGGAGTTTTCCACACATCTCGTCGGTCAACATTATGTCATCACCATTAAGCGCCAAGCCGACAAGTCACTGCCCACCATTAAAAGCGATGGCGGCATAGAGTTTTACGACAATCGCGTTGACGTCAGCATCACGCGCGACGGCCGTGAGTTTTTCTCCCAGTCCTACACCAAAGAGGCTTTCCTTGACTTCATCAAAGCCGACGAGGCAGCTCTCTACGTGCTCTTGGGTATGGCATGGGATGAAAACGAAACCGCCGCGAAGGGCAAGATTGTGTTGATGGGCCAGGTGGGTGTGCCCGGCGTTGAAGAGGGACCGTCTTTTTCTATCGAAATTGCCTCAGACGGCTCGACCAGTAGCATTGTCAAAAAACAATATCAAGAGACGGGGGCCATCGAGCACACCACCGAAGACCTGGGCGTATAAAACAGCCCGTCGCTCAGCCGTCGGGCCACCACTACAAAGAGTCAACTTCACACAACCATAATCATCATGCGCATCACCTCCCTTTCATTCATCTTGACTGTGGCGCTTTGTGCAGCCACATCGCTTTGTGCTCAAACATCCGATAAACTCACGCTCGACGAAGTCCTCGACTACTCATTCTTTGGTCGCGGCGTCAATCAGCCCCATTCGTTGGCCGATGGCGAACATTATGCCCGCGTCAGCCCGGATGGCCGCCAACTGGTCAAATATGCCTATAAGACCCAGCAACCCGTAGGCGTGATACTTGATCTGAACAATGCCAAAAACGCCGATAAGGTGAAAGGCATTTCCAACTATATCATTTCGCCCACGGGCAAGCACATCCTCGTGGCCACCAATGCCAAGCAGATTTACCGCCACTCTTTCACAGCCGAATATTATATCTATGACGTGGCCAACCATCGTTTCTCGCCCCTCTCGGATGGCGGACCGCAGCAGGCGCCCGTCTTTTCGCCCGACGGCAATGTCATCGCTTTTGCGCGAGGTGGCGACCTCTTTTTGGTCAAATTGCTCTTTGACGGTGCCGAAACCCGTGTGACCAAAGACGGCGAGCGTGGCAAAATACTCAACGGCATTCCCGATTGGGTTAATGAAGAAGAATTTTCGACAGCCTCTTCGTTCACCTTCACAGCCGACTCAAAGATGCTGGCTTGGGTGCGCTACGATGAGAGCCAGGTGCCCCTTTGGCACATCCAGATGTATCGCGGCGCACAGCCCACACTTGAGCAAAACGCCGTCTATCCTGGCGAATACACCTATAAATATCCCGTGGCCGGCGAGCGTAATGCCTCGGTCAGCGTGATGACTTTCGATATTAAAAACCGCGTGACCCGCACTATGGACGTCCCCATGGACAGTGATGGCTATATCCCACGCATCTATGCCACCAGCGACGCAGAGCGGCTCGCCGTGGTCACCCTCAATCGCCATCAGAGCCAAATGGACCTTCACATGGTCAATCCCCGCTCGGGCGTGAGTCGGGTGGTCTTGCGTGAAACGTCAGACAAATATCTCCGTGAGACGGCCTATGGCTCTCTCAAATTCTATCCCGGCCGGTTCGTTTTGCTCTCTGAGCGCTCGGGCTATCAACACCTCTATGCCTACAATCTTGAAGGCACCCTCTTGCAGACCGTCACCAGTGGCCAGTTTGAGGTGACAGACTTCTATGGCTACGACCCCGTTGGCCGCACCTATTATTACCAAGCAGTCGACCAGACCCCGACCCGCCGTGCCGTTTTTGCCACCGACGAGAAAGGTCGCACCCGACGTCTCACACCCGAGGTTGGCACAAGTTCGGCCTCGTTCTCCGAGGGCATGCGCTATTTCCTCTGCAATTACAGTTCGCTCAACACGATGCCCGTCTACACCCTTCGCAACAACCAGGGCCGTGTCATTGCCACTCTCGAAGACAACGCCGACCTTCAGGCCAAAGCCAACGGCCGGTTGGCGCAGAAGTCGCTCTTCAGTTTCACCACAGCCGACGGCGTTCAGCTCAACGGCTGGATGGTCAAGCCCAAAAACTTCGACCCGTCGCGTCGCTACCCTGTGTTGATGTATCAATACAGCGGTCCGTCGTCGCAGGAGGTCAAAGACGCTTGGACATCTGGTTTCTACCCCGGTTGCTCGTTTGAGAGCTATTTGGCCGATAAGGGCTACATTTGCGTCTGTGTAGACGGTCGCGGCACGGGTGCACGGGGTGCTGATTTTGAAAAATGCACCTATCTCAAGCTCGGACAACTCGAGAGCCACGACCAAGTCGAAACGGCCCTTTGGCTAGCCCGTCAGCCCTACGTCGATGCCGACCACATTGCCATTTGGGGATGGAGTTTCGGCGGCTTCAACACGTTGATGTCGATGAGTGAGGGTCGTCCGGTGTTCTGTTGTGGCATCGCCGTGGCCGCTCCCAGCAGCTGGCGCTATTACGACACCGTCTATACCGAGCGCTACATGCGCACTCCGGCCGAGAACGCTTCGGGCTACAACGTTTGTCCCATCAATCAGGCCTCAAATCTCCACGGCAACTTGCTGCTCATACACGGCACGGCCGACGACAACGTGCACCTGCGCAATGCTTCAGAGATGAGCGAGGCACTCGTACAGGCCGACAAACCGTTTGAAATGCAGCTCTACACCAACCGCAATCACAGCATCTATGGTGGCAACACCCGGGCACATTTGTTCAAGCGGATGGTTGAATTCCTCGACCGCAACATGGGCGTGAAACCCTAATGCCGACCTATCGACTCAATCACAGCTCATAGATTCAAACGCCGCCTTGATTTTTGGTCTTGGCGGCGCCTTTTTGTCTTTTTCACATCACGCATTTCTGCATATATTTGCCATAGGAAGGAAGAAGAAGATGCCCATTCGGCCCGAAAAGGTCCAATCTTGTACAAACCGGGCTAAGAAAGTAAGGCTTAGGAAAAGCTTAAGAACCACCACAGAAAAAACATAAAAAAACGCCCTAATCAAAAAAAAGTCGCTTCATCTCTTGTTCATCTCGGCAGAAAATTCTAATATTGCCCCTCGTAAGACCAACCGAGTCTTGGAGAGATGGTAGAG
>JAHAWW010000019.1 GCA_018383375.1 Prevotellamassilia sp.
TGCGACGCTTTTTTTCAACTAACGCCGCATCACAGGTAAAAAAATTAGTTTTTGTTTGTCATTTCGGCGGTCTTGGCGTAACTTCGCGACAATATCACAACACAGCATTTATGAGATGTATAATTGCGCTTTTGGCCTGCCTGTTGACGGGATGTTTGGCCACGGGATGCGGCAGTGATAAAAAGGCCGAAGTGACAAGCGAAGACACGCTCCGCAAAGACTCTGTTGCGCCCGACACCACCCCCGACTCCATCGCACCAATCAGCGAAGAACCGCCTGCTGCAGCCGACGGCCTTTTTGACGACTTTGCATACAACTTTATGCGCAATAAACGCTTTCAGAAAGAGCGCATAACCTTTCCGCTCACGCACATCGTGGACGGCAAGACGAGCCAAATCGCCCAAAACACCTGGCGCTTCGACCCCATCTATGGTCGCAAAGAAAGCTACACCATGATTTTCGACAGCGAGAAAACACTCGATAGCGAAAAAAACACGAAACTCACCCACGTGACCATTGAGATGATCAACTTGCAGAAGGAGCGCATTAAACAATACATTTTCAACAAAAAACAAGGCAAATGGATGCTCACCGCCATCGATGAGCACAACATCGGAGACAACGTCAATGCAGACTTCTACGAATTCTATAAGAATTTCTCGCAAGACACTGATTTCCAAAACAAACACGTAGACCAGACCATAGCCTTCACCACCTACGACGACGACGACTTCCAGAAAATGGAAGGCATCATCGACGGCGCACAATGGCAAGACTTCAAGCCGGATATGCCCCAAGGGCAAATCACCAACATCAACTACGGCCAAGACTATGGTTCGTCAGACTGCCGCGTGATGGTCATCACCAGCCCCTCGGCCGGAATGAGTTGCACGCTCACCTTCAAGCGCCGTGCCGGCGTGTGGCGACTCACGGCAATTGACAACGTATAAACCCAAAAGCTCAACGGCCTAACCCCGCACCGCCATGCACATCTCAGACCATTTCAACCTCATACACCACAACACCTTCGGCATCGAAGCCCATTGCCGCCGCTTCGTGGAATACGAGACGGCCGACGAACTGGCCGAAGTGACCCGTCTGCTCGCCGACACGCCCCACGAGCCATGCCTTCACATTGGCGGCGGCAGCAACCTGCTGTTTACGAAAGACTTCGACGGCACCATCCTTCACTCCACCATCGCCACGTTTGAGACAATCGACAAAGGCAATGAGACGCTGGTACGCGTCGGAGCCGGATGGAACTGGGACAAGCTGGTGGCCAAAACAATTGAACTGGGACTTTATGGGCTCGAGAACCTGTCTTACATCCCCGGCGAGGCAGGGGCAAGCGCGGTGCAAAACATCGGAGCCTACGGAAGCGAAGCCGCCGACACCATCAGAGCCGTGGAGACCGTCGACCTCAAAAGCGGCGAGAAGCGCGTGTTTAAGGCAGACGAATGTGAGTATGGCTACCGACACAGTGTGTTCAAAACATCGCTGCGTGGCCGCTATGCCGTCACCCACGTGCACTATGCCCTCAAGAAAACATTCAAGCCTAACTTCTCTTATGCCGCTTTGGCGCGTGAAATTGCCGCTCGTGGCAAAGACCCCGAGCATGTCACGGCCGGCGAAGTGAGGGAAGTGGTCACGGCCGTGAGACGCGCCAAACTGCCCGACCCGCAAGACGTGGGCAGCGCAGGGTCGTTTTTCATGAACCCCGTGGTGAGTCAAGACTGCTACGAACAGCTCCGGGCGCAACACCCCGACTTGACTGCCTACCCCACAGCCGACGGCGTGAAACTCTCGGCCGGATGGCTCATCGACCGTGCCGGATGGAAGGGCTACCGCCGCGGCGATGCTGGCGTCTATCCCCACCAGGCTCTCGTCTTGGTCAATTATGGTCGGGCCACCGGTCAAGACATCGCCACACTGGCGGCCGATATCCAAGCAGACGTCAAAGCCAAATTTGGCGTAGACATCGTGCCTGAAGTCAACTTCTTCTAAAGACTTAAAGTCGAAGAGATTAAAAGACGTCAAAAATAAGGACGGGTAAGTACGGCCTGAAAGGTCGTGACATAATAGCCCAGGTCGTCAGGCCTGGGTTATGGAAAGTTCCTTAATTCACCGGCCTGAAAGGTCGGCACAATAAACTGCAAGCATTAAAATCATATCACGTTATTGAGCATAAGAGACCGCTTTGGTGTGCCGACCTTTCAGGCCGGAATGTGGGAGGCCATACAAACCCAGGCCTGACGCCCCGGGCTATTAGATTATACCCTTAAAGGGCTTGCCAAGCGGAGCATTGGTCTCTTTGACTCTTCTTCTCTCTATCTCAAAAATAGACCACAAAACAATGAAACTCACCTTCCTCGGCACAGGCACCAGCACAGGCGTACCGCAGATTGGCTGCGACTGTGAGGTTTGCCGCTCTGAAGACCCGCACGACAAGCGTCTGCGCACTTCGGCGCTCATCGAGACCAACGGAGGTGAACGGTTGCTCATTGACTGCGGCCCCGACTTTAGGGCTCAAATGCTCAGCGTGCCCTTCGGCCGCATTGACGGCGTGCTCATCACCCACCACCATTAC
The DNA here is from genome assembly GCA_018383375.1 of Prevotellamassilia sp. Lineage (GTDB taxonomy): Bacteria > Bacteroidota > Bacteroidia > Bacteroidales > Bacteroidaceae > Alloprevotella. Next base: position 2,588 of record JAHAWW010000019.1, read on the forward strand.
GACCACACCGGCGGGCTCGACGATGTGCGCCCTTTCTGTAAAGAAGGCGACGTGGCCGTCTATGCCGACCACGACACTCTGGCACACATTCGAGGCTGCTTCCCCTATTGTTTTGTGGAGCACAAATATCCCGGCGTGCCCAAAATCGCACTAAACGAAATCCATGCCGGCCAATCGTTTCGGATAGGCACGACAGAGATTGAACCCTTCTGCGTGATGCACGGCCGTTTACCCATACTGGCCTTCCGCATAGGGCCGCTGGCTTACGTCACCGATATGAAAACCATCGACGCCCGCTGGCTCGACTGCCTCAAAGGCATAGACACGCTCGTGGTCAACGGGCTGCGCCACACGCCCCACGGCAGCCATCAGACCATTGAAGAGGCCATCGCCTTTGCACGGCAAACAGGAGCGAAACATACCTATCTCACCCACCTCTCCCACCACGCCGGACGCCACAAAGACCTCGACGCCACACTGCCCGAAGGCATACACGTGGCCTACGACGGACTGGTCATCCACATCGGTTGAGAGCAGTTCGTGGAAACCACTCCTATTATATATAAGACAAAACACTAACCCCAATAACAACGATGCAACAGAAAATCATTATCCTCGACTTCGGTTCGCAAACCACACAGCTCATCGGCCGCCGTGTGCGCGAACTGGACACTTTCTGCGAAATCATTCCCTACAACAAGTTTCCGAAAGACGACCCCACAGTCATCGGCGTCATTCTCTCGGGCTCACCCTACAGCGTCTACGACCCCGAGGCCTTTAAGATTGACCTCACGGCCATACCTGCAGACATGCCCGTACTGGGCATCTGCTACGGAGCCCAATATATGGCCCATGCCGGAGGCGGTAAAGTGGAACCGGCAGGCAGCCGCGAATATGGCCGAGCCAATCTGGCCGACTTCGACCACGCCAACCCGCTCTTCAAAGGCTTCAACGAGCGCTCGCAAGTTTGGATGAGTCACGGCGACACCATCACCGCCATTCCCGAAGGCTTCCATCGCATCGCCTCGACCGACAAAGTGACCTTTGCCGCCTATCAAGCCGACAACCTGCCGCGCTGGGGCGTGCAGTTCCATCCTGAAGTATACCACTCGCTTCAAGGCACGCAATTGCTCAAAAACTTCGTGGTAGACATCTGCGGCAGCCGCCAAGACTGGAGCCCGGCCTCGTTTGTCGACACTACCGTGGCCGAACTCAAGGCCGAATTGGGCAACGACCGCGTCATATTGGGTCTGTCCGGCGGTGTGGACAGCTCGGTGGCAGCAGTATTGCTCCACCGCGCCATCGGCAAAAACCTCACCTGCATCTTCGTGGACCACGGCATGCTCCGCAAAAACGAGTTCCGCGACGTATTGCGCGACTATGAGGGCTTAGGCCTCAACGTCATCGGCGTAGACGCCTCAGAAAAATTCTTTAGCGAACTCGCCGGTGTGACCGAGCCTGAAAAGAAACGCAAAATCATCGGTAAAGGCTTCATTGACGTGTTTGACGCCGAAGCACAGAAAATCACAGACGCCAAGTGGCTGGCACAAGGCACGATATACCCCGACCGTATCGAAAGCCTCAACATCACGGGCAAGGTTATCAAAAGTCATCACAACGTGGGCGGTCTGCCTGAAAAGATGCACCTGCGCCTCTGCGAACCCCTCAAGTGGCTTTTCAAAGACGAAGTACGCCGCGTGGGCAGACAGTTGGGCATGCCCGAACACCTCATCACCCGCCATCCGTTCCCTGGTCCCGGTCTGGCCGTACGCATACTGGGCGACATCACGCCAGAAAAAGTGCGCATACTGCAAGACGCCGACGACATCTTTATCCGCGGCTTACGCGACTGGCGCGTGAAAGACGCCAACGGTAACGAAGACAGCCTTTACAACCAAGTGTGGCAAGCCGGCGTCATCCTGCTCCCCATCAAGAGCGTGGGCGTGATGGGCGACGAGCGCACCTACGAGCGTGCTGTGGCTTTGCGTGCCGTCACCAGTACTGACGCCATGACCGCCGACTGGGCTCATCTCCCCTACGAGTTTATGGCCAAAGTCTCAAACGACATCATCAACCACGTCAAAGGCGTCAACCGCGTTTGCTACGACATCTCGTCAAAACCACCCTCAACAATCGAGTGGGAATAACCCAAAACATAAGTTTTTGCAGCCAGACCGTACTTTTTTTGTGCGGTCTGGCTTTTTTTTGACTACTACGCAAAAACACTGCGCACCTGCGTAATACCTTTGCGGCATAACCCAAACATTTCAAACCATGAGATACGACATCATTAGAGACTGCGAAAACGTCAAGGTTGTAAGAAACAAGTGTTACCAATGGGGCGTAGTGGACGACGAAGGCGAGTTTATCGTGCCCTTTGGTGTTTACAGCTGGATTGATGGCTTCGAAAACGGACTGGCAAGAGTCAAAAAGGGCATTGGCGATAACGCACGCTGGGGCATCATAAACGACGATGGCGAAGTGGTTTTGCCGGTCAAATATGACAAGGTGTGGAATTTTTTTAGAATGGAACGCACCGACACCACAGTGGAGCTCAACGGTGTGAGACAACGCGTCGATTTGGACGCACTTGGCCCTCGCTGGGTGGACGATTTTCCTGAGGACATGGACTCTTCTGACAGCTCCGAAAAAGATGATGACAACGATGATTACTCTTATGCAGATCCATACGACAATTATTTCAGCGTGAATGATTGCTATGATAGTGAGGGGCATTTCGATTACGAGAGTTATGAAGACGCCATCATGGACGGCGAGTGTGTAGCGGATGAGTGGTGAGAATAGGAGTTGAAAAGTTGAATAATAGGTCGGGAGGATTTAGAAAAGGCCAAAGCGGAATACAAAGACATTCGCTTTGGTCTTTGTTTGTTTTTTGACGGTTCTGTTCTATGACGCGAGATTGGCTGCGCCTCAGAAGTGTTAACAAAAACAAGTTTTTCCCTTGCCATTCCGCTCGCCTTACACTACCTTTTAATAAGGATAGGCGGCGGCTCGGGCAAGCAAAACAAAAAAATACTTTTTTCTTTTGCTTGCCGCTCGCCTTGCACTACCTTTTAATAAGGATAGGCGGCGGCTCGGGCAAGCAAAACAAAAAAATACTTTTTTTCTTTTGCTTGCCGCTCGCCTTGCACTACCTTTGCA
>JAHAWW010000021.1 GCA_018383375.1 Prevotellamassilia sp.
CTCTATGCCGGTCTCACCCGCGTGGCCTACCGCTGCGCCATGGACCACATAGTGATGAACGGCCCCAACGTGTATATGCTCAAGCGCATGACCCTCTGCGCTTTGATAAATGGTGAAGAAGCCTTGGCCAATAAGTATCTCGACATTCTCTCCGGCCAGCCCTTCGAGGGCGATTTTGTGGAGAAATATCGTCCATACGTGGGCCATCAAGACGTGATAGAGGCCGACCCTGAGCTCAGCCGCATCATCGCCTTTAAGCCCGAGACGAGCCATTATGAGCAAAACTACCGCTCGCCGGCCTTCTTGGGCTACAATCTCGGCCTTATGAGCGGCACCGATGCCTCGCTCGTCACGGCCATTGCTGCTTGTCTTTATTCCAAAGAAGTGCCTAAGTGTCTGCCCCACATCCAATTTTATGCCCAGCGACATGGCGGCCAGTTGCCCATTTGTGTACAGCAAGCCGTGGCGATTATGGCCCTGACCACACCCGAAGTGGCTTCTGCTTTTGCCGATGTGGTGAATAATCAGCAGCTCTCCCTTCAAAACTTTTTCGCCGTGGCCAAACCCATCATCGCAGAGCGCAAAGCCGCCACCGACGGTAAGAGCGGCGAAGAGCTCGACCGCTTGAAGGTGACATACAATGCCCGTTTGCGTGAAGCCCTCCGCGACGACTGGCTCGGCTCATACTACTATTACTATTATTGTGAAAACAACGACCCTGCCCAAGTGACTCCGGCCGAAAAGACCGGTGTGAACTGACGGCTATTTGACTGCCATACATCATGAAAATACACGCACTTTTAAGTTTCATCATAGGCACCGTCATCTTGACGGCTTGCAAGAGCGAGGCCGTGGTGCCTGCCGACGCCGGCCCCACACAAGAGGCCCTCAGCCTTTATCCCGACTACACCGACCTCACCATCCCGAGCAACATTGCACCCCTCAACTTCAAGGTGATGAACGATGGCGAAGACTACGTGGCTCAAATCAAGGGCAAGGGCGGCGAAATCGTCGTGGCGGCCGACGCCCAAGGCAAAGTGCAATACGACACGCTCGCCTGGCACAACCTGCTCGAGGCCTCGGCCGGCACACCGCTCACCCTCACCGTCTACACACACCGCGACGGCAAGTGGTTGGCACATCCCGCCACCACCTATCAAGTGGCCGAGCCCATAGACCGCTATCTCTCTTACCGTCTCATCGAGCCGAGCTACGAGCTTTATCGGCAGTTGGGCATCTACCAGCGCGACCTCACCACCTTCGAGCAGCGGCCCATCTACGAAAACAATCGCAGCTACGACTCCATCAACAACCACTGCATCAATTGTCACAACTATCAGGGCTACGACACGCACCGAATGCTCTTCCACGTGCGTGCACGCCACGGAGGTACCATCTTTGTGCAAGACGGTAAGGCCCGTAAGCTCAACATGAAGTCCGACTCCGTGCTCTCGTCGACCGTCTATCCCACGTGGCACCCACAGCGCAATTGGGTGGTGTTTTCGACCAATCAGACCGGACAGGCCTTCCGCATCTCAGACAATGAAAAGATTGAGGTGATGGACTACGGCTCAGACCTCGTGTTTTTTGATGCCGATGCCTGCACGCTGACCAATACTTTCAAAACCGACGACCATTTGGAAACTTTCCCCTGTTGGACACCCGACGGCCGCAAAATCTTTTATTGTTCAGCCTATGTGCCATTTTTCAAAGACCTGCCCAAGGCCAAGCGCGAAGACAAAATCTTGGAGGTGTGCGACAGTCTGCACTACAACCTTATGAGCATCACCTTCGACGAGCGCACCCGCACGTTCTCAGAGCCCGTGCTCGAGATGGACTGTGAAGCCATAGGCCTGAGCGCTTCGGTGCCGCGAGTGAGTCCAGACGGCCGCTATGTGCTCTTCACCCTCGGCCGGAATGGTCAGTTTCACATTTGGCACAAAACCTCCGATCTCTATGTCAAAGACCTTCAGACCGGTGAAATCTATCCCCTCAAAGCCACCAACAGCCCCGACGTTGACAGCTACCACACTTGGAGCAGCAACGGCCGCTGGATGGTCTTTTCTTCGCGCCGCGACGACGGCTCCTACACGCGGCCATACATTGCCTATTTCGGCGCCGACGGCCAAGGCCGCAAAGCCTTCATCTTGCCGCAAGAAGACCCCGACCACAACAAAATGCTGCTCAAGAGTTACAACGTGCCCGAACTCACCCGCACGGCTGTCACCATTTCGCCCGACGAACTCAAAGCCGTCATCTACAACGACGACAATGTGCAGCGCGTCACCTACAAGCCTTGACCAAACCATCAGCGTGACGTACAAAAGTGCCGGTCGTGTGTGACACGCTCAAACATCTTTTAAGAAAAAACGCTGAGAGCGTAAACAAAGCGAAATTCTGAAGCACAAACAGCCCGAAACGGTTTATTTTGAGGTAAATGCTTGTTGGTCAACACGATGTGGCGGTATATGCCCTGCAAAAAGCCATTTGGTTTCTTCAAAATCACGCTTCAAATCCCTTTTCTTAGACTTCAAAAATCCTGTCCCTATCCTCGTAGCTACGGGAATAGGGACAGTTTTTTCTCTCATAAGGCTCGTAAGCCACTGAAAACCAAAAAAGAGCGCCCACGAGGCACTCCCTTCTTATTTCCTACCTCAAAGTTACCCCTTTTTACCTTCCGGCAAAAAGACAGAAACGTTCTTTTGGGCAAAAGCGCCATCCCCATCCTCTTCACCTACGCCTCATGACTCCTGCCTACGTCCGCCACTATTGTTCGCCTCTTGGCCGCCTCACGATGACCAGCACAGACGGCCTCTGTCTCTCTTCGCTCACCTTTACCGACGGCGTCGAGGCGGCCGCAGATTGTTCGGTGTTTGACCTCACCGCAGCTTGGCTCGACCGCTATTTTGCCGGCGAAAGACCGCCAGAGGTGCCGCCTCTGTCGCCGGCCACCACACCCTTTCGCCAAACCCTCCGAGATGCGCTTTTGGCCTTGCCTTATGGGCAAACTCTCACCTATGGCCGGCTGGCTGGTCAACTCCACACCTCAGCCCGTGCTTTGGGGCAGTCGCTCGGCTCCAACCGGCTACTCATCATCGTGCCGTGTCACCGCATCATAGGCAGCCACGGCCGACTCACGGGCTATGCCGGCGGACTATGGCGCAAAGTCGCACTGTTGAGGCTCGAGGGCATAGACGAGTCTTTTTTAAGCCAAGTAAACCCGATGGGGATGTAAATAGTGAGTCACAAAAGGCGCCAAACCAACCGAATTTTGTAATTTTGCGCCAAACCCTCGAAATTTCAAAACACACATGAACATACTTGAACTCAGTGAGCAAGAAATCTGCCGCCGGGCCTCGCTCGAAGAACTGCGCCGTTTAGGCATCGAGCCTTATCCCGCCGCAGAGTATCCCGTAGATGCTTATTCCACCGAAATTAAAGAGACGTTCGATGCCTCGGCCGAGCCTCGCGAAGTCTGTGTGGCCGGCCGCATCATGAGCCGCCGCATCATGGGTAAAGCCAGCTTTGCCGAACTGCTTGACTCGCGCGGACGCATCCAAGTGTATATCACGCGTGACGACATCTGTCCGGACGAAGACAAAACCCTCTACAACAGCGTGTTCAAGAAACTGCTTGACTTGGGCGACTTCATCGGCGTCAGAGGCTTCGTTTTCCAGACACAGACTGGCGAAATCTCTATCCACGCCCGCGAACTGACCCTGCTGGCCAAGAGTCTCAAGCCCCTGCCTGTGGTCAAAGAAAAAGACGGTGTCACCTACGACGCCTTCAACGACCCCGAACTGCGCTACCGCCGCCGCTACGTCGACCTACTCGTCAATCCCGGCGTCAAAGATATCTTCCTCAAACGCAGCATCGTCATCAAAACCATGCGACAAGTGTTTGACGAGGCCGGCTACACCGAGGTGGAAACCCCCATCCTGCAACCCATTCCCGGAGGTGCCAGCGCACGCCCCTTCATCACTCACCACAATTCGCTCGACGTAGGCCTCTACCTGCGCATCGCCACAGAGCTCTATCTCAAACGCCTCATCGTGGGCGGCTTTGAGGGCGTGTATGAAATCGGCAAGAACTTCCGCAACGAGGGAATGGACAAGAGCCACAACCCTGAGTTCACCTGTATGGAACTCTATGTGCCCTACAAAGACTACAACTGGATGATGCAGTTCACAGAACACCTGCTCGAGCGCATCTGCCTGGCTGTCAACGGCACGACAGAGAGCGTCGTCGACGGGCAGACCATTAGCTTCAAAGCCCCCTTCCGCCGCCTGCCCATCCTTGAAGCCATCAAGGAAAAAACCGGCTACGACCTCGACGGTAAAAGCGAAGACGAAATCCGAGAGATATGCCAAAAACTCGACGTCGAAATCGACGAGACCATGGGTAAAGGCAAACTCATCGACGAACTCTTCGGCGCCTATTGCGAAGGCACCTACATCCAGCCCACATTCATCACCGACTATCCAGTCGAGATGTCGCCGCTGACTAAGAAACATCGCACCAACCCCGGACTCACAGAGCGCTTCGAGTTGATGGTGAACGGTAAAGAATTGGCCAATGCCTACTCCGAGCTCAACGACCCCATCGACCAGGAAGAGCGTTTCCAAGAACAGCTCCGCCTCTCAGAAAAAGGCGACGACGAGGCTATGTTTATCGACGCCGACTTCTTGCGCGCACTCCAATATGGTATGCCACCCACCTCTGGTATCGGTATCGGTATTGACCGCCTCACTATGCTCATGACCGGCCAGACACAGATACAAGAAGTATTGCTCTTCCCCCAAATGCGACCCGAGAAAAAAGCGCCGCGCGACGCCGCCTCGGCCTACACCGCACTGGGCATCCCCGAAGAGCTTGTGCCCCTGCTCCAAAAAGCCGGTTACAACACCGTGGCAGATCTCGACGGCGCCAATCCGCAAAAAATCCAGCAGCAACTGGGCGACATCATCAAGAAATATAAACTTGACACAACCAAACCCAGTGTCCAGGATATTGCTCAGTGGAATATTCAAGGTAAAGCCTAACTTCCGAGTCTCGCTATGAACGGAGGGAAAAACTACATAAAGGCCAGCATCGCCATTATGGGTGGCGGCAGTTGGGCCACTGCCATCGCCAAAATTGTGCTCGAGCGCGTGGAGCACATCTATTGGTATATGCGCAAGTCCGAAACCATCGAGGAGTTCAAAAGGCTTGAGCACAACCCCTCCTATCTCACCAGCGTGAGGTTCGACATAGACCGCATCACTTTCTCGTCAGACATCAACGAAGTGGTACGCTCTGCAGATACACTCATCTTCGTCACCCCTTCACCCTATCTCAAAAACCACCTGCGCAAGCTCAAGGAGAAGATACACAACAAGTTTATCATCACCGCCATTAAAGGCATCGTACCCGACGAAAACTTGATTTGCTCAGAATATTTCCGTCAAGTCTACAACGTGCCCGATGACAATCTCGCCGTGCTTGGTGGTCCCAGTCACGCCGAAGAGGTGGCTCTGGCCCGTCTCACCTATCTCACCGTGGGGTGCACCGACGAGGCCAAGGCCAAAACCTTTGCCGACATGATAACAAGCGACTACGTCAAAACAAAGACCTCGGGCGACGTTATTGGCATAGAGTTCGGCTCGGTTTTGAAGAATGTCTACGCCATTGCCTCGGGCATCTGCAACGGTCTGAAATATGGCGACAACTTCCAGAGTGTGCTTGTGGCCAATGCCGTGCAAGAGATGAACCGCTTCCTCCGCGCCGTCTATCCCATCGAGCGCAACGTCTACGACTCGGTCTATCTTGGCGACCTCTTGGTGACGAGCTACTCAAACTTCTCCCGCAACCGCGTGTTTGGAACCATGATAGGCCGCGGCTATTCAGTCAAATCGGCCCAAATCGAAATGGAGATGATTGCAGAAGGCTTCTTCGGTACAAAATGTATGAAAGACATCAACCGTCATTTCCGCGTCAATATGCCTATTCTCGACGCGGTCTACAACATCCTCTACGAGCGCATCTCGCCCGCCATCGAGATTAAATTGCTCACCGAGTCGTTGCGATAGGAGTACAAGCATTACAGACTAAAAGACAAATAGTCAAAAAGCATAAGAGTCAAAGAGACATAAGCGGCAAGGCCCACTTTTAGTCTCTTTGACTCTTAGTCTTTTAGTCTCATTGACATTTCAATAAATCAAAAACACGGCCGGCGTTTTGGCCAAGTCTGGCAGACCCGTCTTGCGCCATTCGGCGACTGTGCGTGTGCAGACAAACTCAGCTTCGGTCGTGAGACCGGCTGCCACACAGAGATGCGTGTGCGCCCCCAATGTGTTCAAGAAGTCGGCAAACAAGCGGCCATTGCGATAGGGCGTTTCGATGAAAATCTGCGTCTGATGCTCCGAGCGTGCGCGGGCTTCCAGTTTACCGATGGCGCGGGCACGGTCTTTGGCGTCGATGGGCAGATAGCCGTTGAAAGCAAAACTCTGACCGTTGAAGCCAGAAGCCATCACCGCCAGTAAAATAGACGAAGGTCCCACAAGCGGCACCACCTCGAGGCCTTCCTTTTGGGCAATGGCCACAACGTCGGCACCCGGGTCAGCCACAGCCGGACAGCCGGCTTCGCTAATCACACCCATCGACTCGCCGCGACGCAACGGGTCGAGATAGCGCCCGAACTCAGCGTGGTCGGCGTGCTTGCCAATGGTGTAGAAGGTCAGAGCGTCAATGTCTATCGAGCGGTCAACGGCCTTTAAGAAACGCCTTGCTGAGCGTATGTCTTCAACAATGAAATGGCGCAATGAAAGAATAATCTGCTTGTTGTGGGGCGGAAACACGCGGTCGTGTGGCGTGTCGCCCAAGGTGACGGGGATGAGATAAAGTGAGGCCATAAGGCAGGAATAAATGAGTCGAAGAGTCAAACAAAACAAAGAGCCGCTTTAGGCTTCAGTTCTTTTTGAGATTGGCGATGAGTGCGGCAAAAGTCTTTTTACGCTTCAAGTGATAAGCCGTCAGCAAATTGACAGGCAGACGGCCCGACACGTCGTCGGTCACAGCCGCGGCCGCCAGCCGCTCACGGTCTTCGTTCAGCTCCTCACGCATCGCTTTGAATGCCTTGCGTGCCTTTCTCACGGCAGCAGCGTTTTTCAAGTCACCTTTCATCACAAACTGCAACCAAGCCAATCCGTCGAGTAGGCGGCGTGAGCGCATCACGGTCTTAAGTTCACCCTCTGGCAGGTTCTTGTAGAGCATCACGAGATTATTGCGGAAATTTAAGAAAGTCTTGCGCGGGTTGCCCTGTTCGAGCGAAGCCCCACCCACGTGCCATGCCTTTGAGTCCGGCACACACACCACGTCGCGGCCCATACGGTGCAGCCGCCAGCAGAGGTCAATCTCTTCTTGGTGGGCAAAGAAGCGGCCATCGAGACCGCCGGCATTGAGCCAGTCTGAGCGGCGTATCATCAGCGCAGCCCCTGTGGCCCAAAACACCGATACGGTGTTGTCATACTGTCCACGGTCGGCCTCCACGTCGCCAAAAATACGGCCGCGGCAAAACGGATAGCCCAGCCGGTCTATGTAGCCTCCGGCAGCTCCGGCATATTCAAATCGGTCACGTTCGCGGTAGCTCAACAACTTAGGGCAACAGGCCGCGGCTTCATCGTGTTTGTCCATATAAGCCAATAGCGGTTTCAGCCATCCCTGTGCCGGCTCCACGTCTGAGTTGAGCAGCACGAAAAACTCAGCTTCCACCTCGGCCAAAGCCCGATTATATCCTTCGGCAAAGCCATAATTCTCGGGCAATAAGATGAGCTTGATGTGGGGAAAGACCTCAGCCATCATCTTGCGCGAATGGTCTGTCGAGCCATTGTCTGCCACTATCACTTCGCCCTCCTCGCCACAGGCTTCAATCACCTGCGGCAAAAAAGCCTTCAGCATATCGGCCCCGTTCCAGTTGAGAATAACGACGGCCGTGCGTTTGTTTGTAGTCATATTATTATATTAGAAAAGAGAGGCGCGGGGTTGCCGCAAAAGACAAGAATTTGAACCCGGGAAGCATAAAGCCCCTTCACTCGGGCAGTGCCAGGAGACATTCGCCATCCGCGGCAAAACCGCCCAACCGCACACGGCTTATCGTGTTGTCGGCGCATTGTAGTTCCGGCGTGGCCACAACTCGGATGTAGTTGTCGGTGAAGCCGTGCAGCGCTTCACCGCCTTTGCTGTGCTCCCAAAGCACCGGGCGCACCGTCCCCACAAATTTTTCATAAAAAGCCTTATGCTTGGCCTCCGAGAGCGCAATGAGGCGGCTACTGCGTTTGTGTTTGGTCTCAGCGTCCACAATGTGAGGGATTTCAAGCGCCTTTGTGCCCGGTCGTTCTGAATAGCTGAACACGTGAAGTTGAGCGATGTCGAGTCCCTCGATGAATCGGTAAGTTTCTTCAAAAAACTCATCGGTTTCGCCCCTTGTACCCACGATGACGTCCACGCCGATGAAAGCATCGGGCATCACCCGTTTGATTTCGTCAATTTTCTGGGCAAAAAGTGCCGTGTCGTAGTGGCGGTGCATCAAGCGCAACACCGTGTCCGACCCGCTTTGCAGCGGAATGTGGAAGTGAGGCATAAACGAGCGGCTGCGCGCACATATCGCAATGATTTCATCGGTCAGCAGATTAGGCTCTATGCTTGAAATGCGAAACCGCTCAATGCCACTCACGCCGTCGAGTGCTTCGACCAACTGGGTGAAAGTCTCTCCCGTCGACCGGCCGAAATCGCCTATGTTCACACCCGTCAAGACAATTTCCCGTCCGCCCTGGGCGGCTACACCTTCAGCTTGCGCCACCATCGACGCAATCGAACCATTGCGTGAGCGGCCACGAGCAATGGGTATGGTACAATATGTGCAATAATAGTTACAGCCGTCTTGCACTTTCAAAAACCATCGAGTGCGGTCGCCACGAGAGCACGAAGGAACGAAAGTCGTGATTTCTCTCGTTGCCACGGCGATGGCCTCGTGGCAAGCGCCGCCTTCGCCCAAAGACTTTTTGGCTTCCAAGCGTTCGGCTATGAGCCGCACGATTTCGCCCTTGTGTTGCATTCCCACCACCAAGTCCACACCTTCAAAGGCCGCAATCTCTTCTGGTTGCAGTTGGGCGTAACAACCCACCACCACCACGAAGGCCCCTGGGTTCTCCCGTGTGAGTCGGCGAATGGTCTGTCGGCATTTCTTGTCGGCCACGTCTGTCACCGAGCAAGTGTTGACCACGCAGATGTCGGCTTGTTCTCCTTCAGCAGCCGGACGTATGCCCTGACGGCACAGTGCGTCGCGGAGCGAAGACGTTTCGGCAAAGTTCAGTTTGCAGCCCAGCGTGGCAAAGGCCGCACACATATTATTATATATAGGCACATCTGAGGTGCCTTTGAGGGCGATGTCAGTCATAATCAATAATTGCAGGAGGCTGGCGGCCTCCAATTAGCGGCTGTAAAATTACGATAAACTCGCCACGTAGCGAAACAAACCGCCGCTCAGTCTCCTCAGGCCGCCACAAGCGTCGTTGCAGCAACAAAGAGCGGAATGTTAAAAAATAATAGCCATTTGCCTCAAACGAAGCAATAAAGCATCAAAAATATGGTGATTTTGTTTAGTAGAAAGAGCAAAACGCTCATTGTAGTGTTAAATAATGTATTTTCTAAGCAAAAAACATACGCCCTTTCTTGTACTATGTTCAAAACCTCTCTACCTTTGCCCTCGTTTTAATAAAGCAATTGATTGTTTAACTAAAAACTTACACAACACAATGAAAAAGTTAGTTTTCATGTTCGTAGCTATGGCTGCTATTTCTTTCGCTTCTTGCGGTGGTTCTGACAAGGCTGGTGCCGCTAACGACAGCATCGACTCTGCTGCTAATGACTCTGCTGCTGCTGACTCTGCTGCTGCTGACTCTGCTGCTGTTGACACTGTAGCTGCTCCCGTTGCTGCTGACTCTGCTGCTGCCTAATCGCTAAGCTACAAACATGGTCACGCATAGACGTGACATGAGAGAACAGAGACCTGTGAACACAAGTTCATAGGTCTTCTTTTTGATGCATATGAAGGAGAGTGGGAGAGGGAAGCGTAAAAAAATTGCCCCTCCGAGGAGGGGCATAGGAAAAATCCTTCGGCATATAGCCTTATTGTGGTTTGATAGAAATACAACAAAGGGAACGATAGAATTAATCCAAGCGGCCGAACTGCAATCTCACCAATGAAGCTTGCCGAAATCATGAAAAAAGCGTTGTTTGGCCAGTTTCCTATAACGTTATTTTTTGCCTTTTTCCCAATCACCCAATCACAGCCCTTTTAATGAATTGAAATACAGAAGATTGTGGTGATTGGACGCTTCAGTCACAACAATCACGCTTGAGAGCGGAGAACACGCTGAAAAAACGCCCCGATGTTTTCAATGATGGCATCGGGGCGGCGGCGTTTTAGTCAAAAAACAGAGCGCACTAAAGGGCAATGTATTCGTAGGTGCTGCGCACGGTGGTGAGATAGCGTTCAAAATCTGTGCGGGCGATGACCACCGTGCCGCGGCTGTCGTTGGGATGAAACGACAAGGTGGTAGCCTGACGTAGCCTGGCATCGAGAAAGAGATGCACCGCACCGTCGATGTCGTTTATCAGCCCAAACGGCGACACACTGCCTGGTTGCAGGCCGAGATAGCGTTGCATGCGCTCGGCCGAGGCAAACGACAGTTTGCCACAAGAGGGCAAACCCTGCTGCAAAAGCGACGCTTTGAGCGTGGCCTCCAGATGGTGGATGTCTAAGTTGAGGTCGCAGGGGAAACACACCAGATAGTGGCGGTTGCCTTTATGATTGCGAAAAAATAGGTTTTTGCAATGCACACTCCCGTCGTCTCGCCACCAGCGGCGGGCTTCCTCGATGGTATTGCCTTCGGGATGATGGTAGATGGCGAAGGGGATGTGGTGGGCATTGAGGTGGTTAATCACAATTTCTTCTCGGGTCATGGCTTGTGTGGGGATGATGAAAACAAAAGACACAGCGCCCTCACGGCAAGATGCGGTGAAGGCGCTGCGAGGTTCATGCGGCGAAGTCGGGCGCTTAGAGTTCGAGGTCGCCGTCGTGGATTTCGTGCCAAGGCAGGCCCTGCTTGTTGAGTTCTGCCATGAAGGGATCCGGGTCAAATTCCTCGACGTTCCATACGCCGGGACGTTTCCATTGGCCCAGCATAAACAGGCGGGCGCCAACGCAGGCGGGTACGCCGGTGGTATAGCTCACGCCCTGCATGCCGGTCTCTTCGTATGCGGCCCGGTGTGAGCAGTTGTTATAGACGTAATAGGTGTGCTCTTTGCCGTCTTTTACGCCTTTGATGCGACAACCGATACCCGTTTGACCTTCGTAGTTCTCGCCGAGGTCTTGCGGGTTGGGCAATACGGCTTTGAGGAATTGCAGGGGTACAATCTTCACCTTCACCGGTCCGCTGCCGTCGGCGGCCTCAGCCACATAGTCAATCTCATCGATGCGCGACATGCCGATGTTTTGTATCACGTCGAGATGTTTGATATATTGTTCGCCGAAGGTCATCCAGAAACGTGCGCGGCGAATAGTGGGGTAGTTTTTGACGAGGCTCTCAATCTCTTCGTGGTGAAGGAGGTAGCTTTCGCGCGGACCAATTTCGGGATAGGTGAGGGGTTGGTGTATTTCGAGCGGTTCAGTCTCAACCCATTTGCCGTTTTCCCAATAGAGTCCCTTTTGTGTGATTTCGCGGATGTTGATTTCGGGGTTGAAGTTAGTGGCGAAGGCTTTGTGGTGGTCGCCGGCGTTGCAGTCGACGATGTCGAGATAGTGGATTTCGTCAAAGTGGTGTTTGGCCGCATAAGCGGTATAGATGCTCGTGACGCCCGGGTCGAAGCCACAGCCCAGAATGGCGGTGAGTCCGGCCTGCTCAAAGCGCTCTTTGTAGGCCCATTGCCATGAATATTCAAAGTGGGCCTCGTCTTTAGGCTCGTAGTTGGCCGTGTCGAGATAAGAGCATCCACTTTTGAGGCAGGCTTCCATGATGGTGAGGTCTTGATAGGGCAAGGCGAGGTTCATAACGAGGTCGGGCTTGAATGCGTCAAAGAGTTGGCAGAGTTGGTCTACGTCGTCGGCGTCAACCTGTGCTGTCTTGATGTCGGGGCGACCAATGGCTTTGACAATGGCATCGCATTTTGACACCGTGCGTGAGGCAATCATGATTTCGTCAAACACGTCGGTGTTTTGGGCTACTTTATGTGCGGCTACTGTGGCCACACCGCCGGCCCCGATGATAAGGACTTTTCCCATGTGTGTGTGAATGTTGAGTGGTTTTGAATTGATATTGATTTGATTTTGTTTTTCTGTGAAATGGCCTTTGGGGCCGTTTTTTTCAGTCTATGAAACCTTGTCGGCGCAGTGCTTCCATCATGGTGAGGCTCATCGCTTCGCAGTCGCGGCGGGTGTATCTCACGTCGGTAAAGACCTGTGCGAGGGTTTCTTTGTGGTTTTCACTGACGAATGCTTGATTTTGGGGCAAGGCTTCTTTGGCGGCATAGTCGCGGTCGATGGTTTCGGGTGTGGCGGCCACGTAGTGCTCGGCGTGCACAATGGCCGTGAGCGGTAGTCGTTCGGTGAGCACGGGTGGCACCTCGGCCGGATGGCCCAGTGTGATGGTGGCCACGGGCATCACCAGTCGGGGCAGCTTGAGGGCCTCGATGATGCCGAGCGGGTTGTAGAGTGTGGTGCCCAGATAGCAGAGTCCCAGGCCTTCGGCTTCGGCCAGTGTGCAAAAGGTTTGGCAGAAAAGCAAAGCGTCGGTGGCTGCGTTGAGGAATGAGAGCAGATTGTCGTAGCCCGGATTGGCTTGCCGGCAGTCACACCAAGCGGTGGTGCGGTGGTAGTCGGCACAGAAGGTGAGCACGACAGGCGCCTCGGTGACCATTGGCTGACCGAAATGGAGCGGCGAGAGCCGGCGTTTCATGGCTTGGTCGCGTGTGGTCACCACGCTGTAAAGTTGCAGGCCGCCCATGGTCTGTGTGCGCGAGGCCAGTGTGAGCAGGTGGTCAAGGGTTTCTTGACTCACGTCTTCGGCAGTGTAGCGGCGTATGGTGCGCCGTGTGGCCATAAAGTCACACAGGCTGTTGAAGAAAGGGGTTGCAGCAGAATGCTGAGGGTTACTCATATTATTTTATATTTGAAGACTAAGAGTCTGAGAATTTAAGAGCGGTCAAGCTATTCTTTGTCTTTTAGTCTCTTTTTACGTCAAACGTTGGTGGCGTCGTTGTTGGTTCGGGCCAAGATGTCGTTCACGACGAGTGAGGCAAGAGTGAAGCCAAACACGGCCGTGACGCAGACCAACGAACCGTTGACGCGCTCGGTGGCTTCGTCTGTGTGATGGTTGGCACGTGGCTGCTCGTCGGAATAGACACAGCGGAACTTGCGTGCGGGGAAGTGTCCCTCTTTCTTAAACCGCCGTCGGAGGGCAGCAGCCAGCGGACAGCCTTTGACTTTCCAAAACTCGGCCACGGCGGCACCGAGCGGATTGACCTTGCGCGCAGCTCCCATCGACGAGAACAAAACGGCCGTCGACGCCGTGGCACGCCTTATGAGCAGGGCCTTGTCGGGCAGGGAGTCGATGGCGTCGATGACGTAATCATAGTCGTGAAAGTCAAATCGTTCGGCCGTTTCGGCGTTGTAGGGCTCGTTGATGGTGACAATTTCTGCCTCGGGGTTGATTTCGTGCAAGCGCTCGGCAGCAGCTTCCACCTTGAGTCGGCCCACGGTCTTGGCGGTGGCGGGCATTTGCCGATTGATGTTGGATGGGCACACGCGGTCGAAGTCGACAAGTGTGAGACGGCGTGCCCCCGTGCGCACTAATGCTTCGGCACACCAACTGCCCACGCCGCCTGTGCCAAACAAGATGATGCGGCTGTCTGAGAGCCTTTGGAGAGCGTCTTGGCCAAGCACGAGGCGGCTGCGGCTCAAGGCATCGGGCTGAGAGTGGGGCATGGTGGGCAAAGAGGGGTTAATGTGGTTGTGAAGACGACGAACGCCGGCGACCGGCACAATGCGGACAGAGCCCTTTGACCACAAACGTGGCCGAGTGCATCACAAATCCCTCGGGCATATCGGCCTCGGGCACATGGAGCGAGCGCAGACAATAGGTGCGCCCACAGGCTTCGCAGAAGAAGTGTGTGTGGTCTGTGCCGGCGGTTTCGCCCTCTTCGGCCGCCGAGGCCGAAAGGTCGTCGTCGGGGGCATATTTAGTCTGTCCCGACCCATCGTCCACGCCGTGCACCAGTCCTTGTTCGGCAAAGAGCACGAGTGTGCGGTAGATGGTGGAGCGGTCGGCCGTGGCGAGTCGCGCCTCAATGTCGACAAGCGACAGCGCACAGTCTGACGTGCGCAACACGTGCAAGACAAGCATCCGCATAGCCGTGGGGCGAATGTGGTGCGACGTTAGGATGAGGGCTTCGTCTTTCATTGCATAGGCAAAATTACGCTAAAAAGCCACAGGGGCAAAAAAACGCGCCTGTTTTTACCATCTGATGGCGGGAGAGCGATGGTGAAGGCGCTACCACACCGCCTGTAAGGGGGCAAAAATTGATGGCGATTTGAGAGCTAAATTCAAATAAATCAGGGCAAAGTTTGGTCTTTGCCCGTTTTTACACTAACTTCGCCCTCAACAGTTCTCTAAGAAAGACAAAGCGTTATTTAGTGGCCAGGGAAGCCCTGTAAGGGCGCAACATAATAGCCCAGGTCGAAGGCCTGGGTAGAGTCGTTCTGGTAAAATCCGGCCTGTAAGGTCGGCACAATACGGGCCATTATGCATATTCAATCAATCACTCGCCGCTTGGGGTGCCGACCTTTCAGACCGGAATATGGGAGGCCATATTTACCCAGGCCTTCGACCTGGGCTGATATGTGACGCCCTTACAGGGCTTGCCGTGCCGCTCACGTCTCTTAGTCTCTTAGTCTCTTTAACTCTTAGTCTTATACATATATATAATAAACGAGACACACACCTTAAATCTATACACTATGTCTAAACTTCAAAAAACGCTCGTCTTGCTCAAACCCTGCACCCTGCAGCGTGGTTTGGCCGGCGAAATCATCAGCCTGTTTGAAAAGAAGGGCTTGATTATCAAAGGTATGAAAATGATGCAGCTCACCGACGAACTGCTTAGCGAGCACTATGCTCACCTGTCTGAAAAACCATTTTTCGGACGTGTGAAAGCCGCCATGATGACAGCCCCCGTAGTGGCGCTCTGCCTTGAAGGCGTAGATGCCGTAGATGCCGTGCGCGCCCTCACCGGCCCCACCAACGGACGCTTGGCTCCCGCCGGCACCATCCGTGGCAACTATTGCGTGAGCTTCCAGGAGAATATCGTACACGCCAGCGACTCGCCCGAAACGGCAGCCATCGAGCTGGCCCGTTTCTTCAAGCCCGAAGAGATTTTCGAGTGGCGTCCGGCCATCTTCAATTGGCTCTATGCCTGCGACGAGTTTTAAGCACCCGCATCTACGCCACCCCTAAATTGTCGTAAAAAAACTAAACCCATGCCTTCGGCGTGGGTTTTCTGTATACTTTTGTATAAGATAGGCTGCGGCTCAGCATAGCACCTGTGAAAAGCTACGCTTTTCCCGTTGCTCTGCATTCGCCTTGCACTATCTTTGCATTACTATAAACCACACGAAACCAATGAAAGCACTTCGCATAGTTGTCTTGAGCCTGCTCGTGTCTGTGTGCACCAGCCTGAGTGCGCAAGACGTGCATTCCGACGTGGCGCAGACCACGGTCGTGGCCGAGGAGGCAATCCCCGACACGGCTTTGTGTGCCACCCCAAACACGGCCTGGTGGCCCATCGGACCGTTTACCGACGTGGCCGCACCGGGTTTTTATGGTTTCTCTCCGCTTTATGGCGGATGGCGAGGCGGAGCGATGAGACTGCACGAAGGGTTCAACGCCAGCCTCGGCATGAGCCTCACCATACCCTTTGGCAAAAATGCACCGCGTGGCGTGGGCTTTGGTCGCGATGTGACTTTGGCCTATGTCAAACCCCTCTCTGAGCGTTGGACTCTGGCGGCTGGACTTTATGCTGCCGGAATGAGTTTCGGCGGGTGGAACGACAACGAGGTGGGCCTTTCGGCGGCTTTGGCCTATCAACTCAACGACCACGTGACGCTCTATGGCTATGGCACCAAGTCGCTCTTGTCGCCGGCACGATGGCGGGCCGACGGGGTGCTGCCCTGGATGTATCGGATACCCAAAGACCGCATCGGTGCCATGGCCGAGTGGAAACCCACGGAGAGCCTGATGATACAAGTGAGCGTGGAGAAACACACTTATTAAACGTTTGCTTGACGGACGGCAGCCGCGCTTGGTTTGTTCAAAATCGGGGGCGAGCGTGACGGTTTTTCTTCTTTTTTCTTCTGAAAAACGTCTGCGACAGATGGCGTCCTTGTTTTTTTCGCCCCAAAACGACTTGAAAGCGCACAAATGGCACAAAATAATTCCTGTCCTTAGCCCCGCCGCCACGGGAATAAGGCCGGAAATTTCTGTCATAAGGCCCGTATCGCCCTGAAAGCCAATAAAAAAGGCCCTCTAAGGGCCTCTCTCTTCTCTTTTACCCAAAGATAGCCCGAAAAGCCGACACCACAAAAGACAAAAACGGGCCGAGGCGCATGTGAGGCGCGGCAACGACGACGAAGCAAGAATGATTTGTTAACAAATAACGGCCGTTTTGATAAATGGACTTCTCAAAACGCCCAAGTTTAGATTTTTTAAGAGCATCAAACCTTGCTTTTTTACGTAAAAAAGTGAGTTTTTCATATCTTTGCCACGCAAGAGTATAGCCTTTCGGGCAGCTCTGGCTTATTCAAGAGAAATCTTTTTTACCAATATCTTTTTAACCTTACAAAACACTATGAACAAAACTACCAAGTTTTTGCTCCCCGCACTCTTGGCGGCTGTGCCCATCACCTCGTGGGCGCAGAGCGAGTTCACGCTTTCGACGGCCACACCGGCCAACGTCGAGGGCGAACCGGCTCCGGTGTTCCCCGTGCCCTCAGACAGGCAGTTGAAATGGAACGAAACGGAGTTTTACGCCTTCTTCCACTACGGAATGAACACTTACACGGGACAGGAATGGGGTTATGGCAACGAAAGCGAAAGCCAGTTTGCCCCGACCGCTGCTCCCAATCCGCGCCAATGGCTCGAGGCTGCCAAAGCTGCAGGAATGAAAGGCGGCATCGCCGTGGTGAAACACCACGACGGATTTTGCCTCTGGCCCACAGAGACCACCACACACTGTGTGAAACTCGCCGGCAACGATTTCGGTAAAAACACCAACATCCCCAAAGACTTTGCCGACGCGGCCAGAGACCTGGGCATGAAATACGGCTTCTATGTGTCGCCCTGGGACCGCAACTCGCAATATTGGGGCGACGGCACCGACAACTATGCCAAAAAGGTGTTCCTCCCGCAATGTGCCGAGTTGGCCACCTACGGCCACGACCAGTTCGAGATGTGGTTTGACGGCGCCACCGGCGGTGGCGGCTACTATGGCGGCTCAAGCAATACCAACCGCTCCATCTCAAGCGCCGAGCTCTATTATGACATCCCCAACCTCCGCGACTCTATCCACAACGTCTGCCCCGACTGCGTGATGTGGGGTGTGGGCGGCGAAGCCCGCTGGATTGGTAACGAAGCCGGTTGGGCCGGCGAGACCTGCTGGTCGATGGGTAGCGGCACAAGCGGCGACGAGAACGGCTATGAATGGCATCCCGGCGAAAGCGACGCCAAAGGCACCTCGGCAGGATGGTTCTGGCACTCGGGCGAAACGGTGAAATCGGCAGAGACACTCTTCAAGATGTATCTCGAGACCGTGGGCCGCAATGCCACCCTCATCCTCAACCTGCCGCCCGACCAGTCGGGCAGCCTGCCTGCAGCCACAGTGACCCGCATGACCGAGCTGGGCAACCTCATCAACACACGCTTGGGCACAGACCTCGCTCCCTCTGCCACAGTGACCGTGAGCGATGCACGTCCCAACGGTGCCACACGCACCTACGTCGCTGCCAATATCACCGACAACAACAAAGACACCTATTGGGCAGCATCCGACGGACAAAACACGGCCACCATCACCTTCACTTGGCCCGAAACCAAGACCGTGCGCTATGTCTCAATGATGGAATACATCAAATTGGGTCAGCGCGTCAAAGGCTTCAACATCGAAGTCTCTACCGACGGCACCAACTGGACAGCCGTGGGCGGCAACATCGCCAAAACCACCATCGGCTACAAGCGCATCATCCCGCTCAACGGCAACACAAGCAACAGCTACGGCAACGGCTACCAAGCCAAATACCTCCGCATCAACATCACCGATGCCAAGTCGTGCCCCACGCTCCACACCGTGCAAATCTTCTAACCCTTGGCGGAAATCTATTCAAACACTTTTATTCATTATATAAATAGTTATATACACATGAACAAAAAGCTCACAACCGCCCTCGCCGCCGCGGCCCTCACGCTCACCGCAGGAGCGCAAACCGTCATCGGCTTTGAGAGCGACACGACATACGCCGCCATTGGGGTCTACGACTCTTGGGCCGGCTCTCCATTCAGAACGGGTGAACTCACGGGCAACGTGAAGGTCATCACCAACGAACTCAACCAGGCCGACGCCGTGACCGGCGAAGTGGCCAACCCCTCCGACAAAATCTTGGCCTTCCAGCGCTCACGCTTCGCCGGCAACCAGTTTGGCGCACGCATCGACCTGAAAGAACCCATTGCGCTCTCGCCCACCACACAATATGTCCACGCGCTGATTTATAAGACCGGACGCGAAGGACGAGTAATGCTCATCGGACTGGGCAAACGCACCGACCGACCGGGACAGCAAGAAACCGAACAGTTCAAGGTGCTCACACGCACCTCTGTGAAAAACGACCGCTGGTGTGACGCCGTGTTCGGTATCAGCGGCGCTGAGGGTATCAACCTCCACGCCCTGGTCATCGTGCCCGACTGCGAGTCGACACACGACCTGAGCGAAGACGCCGTGGTCTATCTCGACTCCATCGAGATTTCGGCTTCGGCCAACGCCCGTGTGGTCTACGGCACCTATCCCATCAACTTCGAGAAGACAGAAGCCATCAAACGCCCCAACAAAGACCGCTTCACCACACAAATCAGTCTGAACTCGCCCACCGACGGCGCACAGACCATTGCCGTGGCACAACAGACCAACCAACTGCTCTTCCAAGACTGCCTCAGCAAGGGCTTCAAGGTGAAAGCCGGCGAAACCGTCACACCTGGAGTCAATTTTTTTCCTGGCACTTGGATGCACACCTACGTCTATCTCGACAAAGCCAAAGATGGCCAGTTCCAATACGGCGTGGCAGACGACCTCTCCAACTTGGCAGAGACCGACATTGTCAGCTTCTCATACTACAACGGCAAAAACAGCAACAAAGCAACGGCCGGCGCAGGCAACTCAGTGCAACCACTGGCCTTCACCGTTCCTGCAGCCCTCACGCCCGGCTTCTATCGCCTGCG
>JAHAWW010000023.1 GCA_018383375.1 Prevotellamassilia sp.
ATATAAAATCCACACGCCATGGCGCTTCAATCTCTCTATGGGTACGACCATAGGCCGCAGTTTCGCCATCAACGCCGAATATGAATATGCCGACTTCTCTGCCGCACAGGTGCGCTATGGCGGAGGCTACGACTATTGGTACGACGACTGGGGCTCTGAAAAAGATCAAGCGCTGAGCCGCGAAGCCAAACGTTGGCTCAAACCTGTGAGCACCATCAAGGTGGGCGCCGAACTCAAGCTCTGCCCCGAACTCAGTCTGCGTGCCGGCTACAACTATGTGACCGCGCCAATGAAAACAGACGCTTACCTCAACCACTTCACGGCAAGCCCCGAATACTACTACAGCTGCAACACCGACTATGTGAACCTCTCCGACATCAACCGCGTCACGGTGGGCCTCGGCCTGCGTCTCGGCAAATTCTATGTCGACGCCGCCTACCTCTACCAGCAACAGACGGCCACCGTCTATCCCTTCCACCTGCCGGCTGCAGGAACCAACGACATCAACCGCCTCAAAGGCCAAGACATCGACCTCAAACAGAGCCGCGGACTGCTCACCATCGGCTATAAATTCTAAATCAAACTGCATAACCTCACACCATTATGAACAAGCAACAACTCGTGGCGCAGATTAAGGCCAAACGCTCTTTCCTCTGCGTCGGACTTGACACCGATTTGAAGAAAATCCCCGAGCACCTCTTGGGCGAAGACGACCCTATATTTGCTTTCAACAAAGCCATCATCGACGCCACTGCGCCCTATTGCGTGGCCTACAAGCCCAACTTGGCCTTCTACGAGTGTTTCGGTCTGAAAGGGTGGCAGGCTTTTGAAAAAACCATAGCCTACCTGCGCAGTCACTATCCCGAGCAATTCATCATTGCCGACGCCAAACGAGGCGACATTGGCAACACCTCGGCGATGTACGCCCGCTCGTTTTTTGAAGAAATGGACGTCGACGCACTCACCGTGGCACCTTATATGGGCGAAGACAGTGTGACCCCGTTTTTGGGTTATGCCGACAAATGGGTGGTGTTGCTGGCCTTGACGAGCAATGCCGGTTCGGCCGATTTCCAACTGACCAAAAACACCGACGGACAGGCTCTCTTTGAGCAGGTGCTCACGCGCTCACAGGCTTGGGCCGACGACAGCCGCATGATGTATGTCGTGGGAGCCACTCAGGGCGAACGTTTTGCCGATGTGCGCAAATTGGTGCCCAACCACTTCTTGCTCGTACCCGGCGTAGGTGCACAAGGCGGTTCGCTCGAAGCGGTGTGCCGTTATGGCATGAATGCCGACTGCGGTTTGTTGGTCAACTCTTCGCGTGGCATCATTTATGCCTCTAAAGGCGAAGATTTCGCCACAGTGGCAGCCGCCAAAGCCGCCGAGTTGCGCGACCAAATGGACACGCTGCTCAAACAGGCCGGATTGTAAAACAGCAAGTACATTTTCCGTTTTTTTGTCACCACCGCCCGACGTGTTTTTGCGTCGGACGGTGGTTTTTTGTGTATATGTTAAGCGGCCAAGCAGGGCGGCAGATTACGGGAATACAGAGCGGCCTGGCGCGGCTTGAGACCGCCAAAAAGCCCTGAAAGGGCGTAACATATCAGCCCAGGTCGTTAGGCCTGGGTTTGGTATGTCCCCCCCAAATTCCGGCCTGCTAAGGTCGGCACATTAGAGGAATGATTACGTGGATAATATTGCGTGTTAATCGAAAAAGCATAGTTATGTGTGCCGACCTTGCAGGCCGGATTATAGTGAAATACACCATACCCAGGCCTGACGACCTGGGCTATTATGTTACGGCCCTTCAGGCCTTGCTTGGCCGCCTGTCACCTGCATCACCATAATTCGTCGGCACATTGCGGGAATAAATATACCCAATTGAGTGCCCCCACTAACAAAACAATCCGCCACATACGCCATTTCAACCTCCACACAAAACCGTGCAACTCTACATCGTTTGGCAATAAACTATTGGACGACAACGGCCTGGCGATGTATGGTCGGCCCGACGAACTCTACACATCCACCCACAACCCTGCACAAACCCATCATAACATTTGCGCC
>JAHAWW010000028.1 GCA_018383375.1 Prevotellamassilia sp.
TGCGATAGGGCAGCAGTTGCATGGCTGCCACGACACGGCCTGCCTCAAGGTGCGTGAGGTTGACATCAGGGCTATATTTCTCGTCGAAATAGACATCGAGAAACGCCGGTGTGTCGTCGGGAAACGAACGCTCCCAAAGGTCGCGGGTCTGACGTTTGATTTGGTCGGGAGTGGGGCTTGTCGGCATAACGAGGGATACTAAACGCCAAGCGGATGGTTGACTTCGTCTTCCTCCTTCGCGCCTCGGCAAATCAAACAAGTTTGATTGCTCTCGGCTTGTCGTCGGTTGACTTCGTCTTCCTCCTTCGCGCCTCGGCAATTCAAACAAGTTTGATTGCTCTCGGCTTGTCGTCGGTTGGCCACGATGGCATATTTTTGAAGCAAACGCTCCGGGCAGTAAGAGAGTTTGGCGCGGCGAAGGCCTTCAAGCCCGAGGTCTTCCTCGCGATTGACATAGCAATACCCGGCGGGAATGGTGCGGGCAAAGGCTCGATTGACGGCGGCATAGACGCCCTCATAGGAGGTATCGGCTTTTTCCATACACACATCAAAAGTGTCGTAGTTGATGGGTGTGCCATAGGTGAAAGCCACCACGCGGCCACCGACGCGCAACACGATGCCGTGGGCGTCTAATTCACCCCAATGGGAAAAGACTTCTTCTAAAGATCTACGTTCGTCGGCATAAGCGGCCTCGGGGCCGGTGTCCGCCTTGCTTTTGCCCCACTCTGTGTCGAGTTGCAAGCATTCGGCGAAGTGCTCAGGGCCGAGCGGCAAAATCTCGTGGTCGGGATAGAGACGCTCAAAGCGGTTGGCAAAATTGCGTTTAGCCTGCAGACGTTTGCCCGACAGGGTGGCCAGGGCTTCACGGCGATAGAGGTAGTCGGCATAGTCGCGCTGGGCAATGGCGAAATAGTGGTCGGGCAAGACGGCTTTGACGGCCGGCAACTCTTGCTCACACACACCGAGCATCAAAAGGGGATGGCCCAAGCGCTCGGCATCGGCGAGCAAGGCTTCGACTATGGGGCGATAATCGCTTCCGCCCAAAGGCAACTGATAGGCCAGATGACCGTCGACCTTGAAGCGAAACAACAGCCAGCCTTCATGAAAGGCCGTCTCGGTGGCGTAGAGGAAACGCCAACTGAAGATATTCATAAAACTGAAGTCGCAGTTGCGCCGCTCAGACGGTCGCACCACGGCTTCAATCATGGCTTTATGTCCAATTTCCAAGGGCTGGAAGTCTATCATGTCTGCTTAGGCCAAAGCCGCCAACTGATTGTAGAGTGGATTGGCATACATCGTGAGCATGCGCTCACGCAAGAAGGCGTCGTCTTTTTGTGGCAAATCGACCAGCGCGATGCGCTCGGCAAGGTAGTGCTCAAAGCGTGTGCGCCCCTCGGCCGTATAGTGGTGGGCAAATCTGTTGCCGCCCTCAAGCAAATCTGCGGCGACATAGTTGTTCTCAAACAGACGATAGCGGCGATGAATTTCCTTGTCCATTCGTGCGGCCACGGCGGCAAAGAATTCTGCTTTGGGCCTATCTGCCAATGTGTCGAGCCACTCATCAGCCACAGGAGCGGCGGCATAGTGTATGTGGCCCTTGAAGCCGAAAATGCCGGTCTGCATATTGAGCAGGTCGTCGGCCTTGCTCTTGCGGAAGTCGGGATTATCGCGTTTTTGCTGGAACTCCTTGGCCTTGAGATAATCACAAGGGTCGTATTCGTAAGAGATGGCCAGAGGCACGATGTGCAAAGCCTTCAAACGCTCGGCTGCGCTGCCTTCGCCGCCCATGGCAAGCATCTTGAGCAACGACTCTTGGGTGCGGTCGTCAGAGTCTTTGGCACGCCCCTCACGCTGGGCTATCCAGATATTTTCGTGTTTCTCGCCAATGGCGTAATGCATATAACTGCTCAACAGTTTGCTGGCTGCCAGCATCTCACGCATACCGATGCCACGACGGACAATAAACGACTTGTTGAGACGAACCAAAGGCTCTATCCACGGCAGTCCGAAGAGGTTGTCGCCAATGGCTATCTCGGCTGTGGTGGAGAAACCGTTTTCCACCAACAAAACGTCAAGGAAAGCTGAGTCGAGCACAATGTCGCGATGATTGGACACGAAGGTGTAGTTGGCACTTCGGCTCGGCAAGGCTTCACAATCAAACGTGATGCCGTGGCTACATTTACCCAACAGGTCTTTCACCAGCGGATAGATAAACTGCTTTTGAAGCGTCAAGAGGTCGGGGCAAGCGCGCAGACCCTCGCGGAGCTTATCGAGTGGTTGGCCCGGAAACAAGCTGCCGACAATCTGGCCAAACTGAGGCTCAGCAAAAAGATGGTCCACCACTCCGGCTATTTCTTCGGCCTCAAAGGGGCGGATGGTGTCAAAACAAGCGGGCGTATTCATGACGATAGTTTTGTTGGGGAATGTCATAAAAATCACATAAAGCGTCCCTCGATGATGTCGGAGAGCACATCGCCAATCTGATAGGGCGAAGCCTCGACCTGTTGGGGGATGAAGCTGGCGGGCGTCATTCCGGGGGTAGTGTTGATTTCGAGCAGGTTGACGGTTTCGTTGCCCTCGTCGCCCGTGAGGATATAGTCTATGCGTATGATGCCATAGCAGCCCAGCAGACGATAGATACGGCGCGTCATTTCGCCCACACGCTCGGCAGTGGCAGCCGTGAGCGGCGCAGGAGTGATTTCTTCAGACTTATGGTGATATTTGGCCTCAAAGTCAAAAAACTCTTGAGTGGTGACCACCTCTGAAATGGGGAACACGATAACGTCATCGCCTTTGCGATAACAACCACAGGTGATTTCGCGGCCGGTCATCATTTTCTCAATCATCACCTCGTCGCTCTCAATCATGGCCTTGGCTATGGCCGGCTGAAGGTCGTCGGCCGATTTCACCTTGGTGACGCCGAAACTGCTGCCTCCGGCATTGGGCTTGACAAAGCAAGGCAATCCCAAACGGGCCACCACCTCGTCGTCGGCAGGCATAGGTTCGCCGCGGCGCACCAAGAGGGAGTCTGAGATGTGGAGGTCGGGAAAAGAGCGCAAGAAATTGTTGAGCGCAAATTTGTTGAAAGTCAAGGCCTCCACCAACACGTCGCTTGTGGAATAGGGCATGCCGATGAGGTCGAAATAGCCTTGAAGGATGCCGTTCTCACCCGGTGTGCCGTGGATGGTGATGTAGGCAAAATCAAAGTTGTGGCGACCATCTTTGGCTTCAAAAGAAAAATCGTCGCGATTGATTTTGAGTTTCTGCATACCATAGTGCACATACCAGTCTGTGCCTTTCATCTCTACGACATAACAGTCGTATTTGTTCTTGTCCATAAACGAGAGGATGCCCTCTGCACTCATGAGTGACACATCATGCTCTGAGGAGTCACCTCCGGCCACAATGGCAATTTGACGTTTCATATCGTTTGAATAAGGTTTGAAATACTCAATATATAATATATAGGTGTGTTATGGCTTGGCCTTAAGGGCTGCGTCGACATAGGTGCGCCATCGCTCGACCAAGGCGGCGAAGTCTGCCGGCCATTCTGAGGTAAAGTCCATCTCCTCGCCGGTGCGGGGGTGCTTAAAGCCCAACGTGCGGGCGTGGAGTGCCTGACGCGGACAAAGGGCAAAGAGGTGGCGGATGAATTGTTGATAGGCTCCTCCCCGCTCGCCGCGAATGATTTGGTCGCCGCCGTAGCGTTCGTCGTTGAAAAGCGGATGACCGATGTGTTGCATGTGCACGCGTATCTGATGGGTACGCCCGGTTTCGAGCACACACTCCACAAGAGAGACGTAGCCGAAACGCTCCAAGACCTCATAGTGGGTCACGGCGTGCTTACCCACCTCGCTGCTCGGCTCGAAAACGGCCATTTGCAGACGGTCTTTGGGATTGCGGGCAATGTTGCCCTCGATGCGGCCTTGGTCTTTTTCAAAGTTTCCCCAGACCACGGCATTATAGCGTCGGCGTGTGGTTTTATTGAAAAACTGCAGGCCGAGGCTGGTCTTGGCTTCAGGGGTCTTGGCCACGACAATCAGTCCCGAGGTGTCTTTATCTATGCGATGCACAAGGCCCACGGCGGGGTCGTTGGGGTCGTAGTGGGGATTGTCTTTCAGATGCCAGGCAATAGCATTGACCAGCGTGCCGGTGTAGTTGCCACAACCGGGATGCACCACGAGGCCGGCGGGCTTGTTGATGACCATAAGGTCGTCGTCTTCGTAGACCACGTCGAGCGGGATGTCTTCAGGCTCAATGGTGGTTTCATATCTCGGCCGGTCGAGTAGCAGGGTGACCACATCTCCCGGTTTGACGCGATAGTTGCTCTTGACGGGCTTGCCGTCGACGTGGATAAAGCCGGCACGGGCTGCCAACTGTATGCGGTTGCGCGAGGTGTCGGGCAGATGGTCTTGCAGGAATTTGTCTACGCGCAAGAGTTGCTGTCCCTTGTCGGCCACGACGCGGAAATGCTCATAAAGTCCGCCGTTTTCGTCGTCACCGCCTTGCAGACTTTCGTCTATCAAGGCCTCTTCAAGTTCTGTCTGTGGCATCACTGTGGTGTAGACTCGTTAGTGGTGGGATAATCTTCGGGCAGTCCGCCGCCGTCTTCCATAACCTCTTCTTCGACTAAGACATCCGAGGCATCCAAGTCTTCGATGAAGTCAATGTCGACGGTATCTTCGGTCATACCGTCACCCACGACGAGGGTGAGCAGGGCCGTCACTGGCACTTTGGTGCCGGTTTTGAGCGGTTTGTCGCCCACTTTGATGTTATAGAGCCAGTCTTTGTCGCCGGGCGTAAACTCCACGCGGATGTTTTTGAACCCTATGGCGCGCAATCGGGCTTCTGCCTCACGCCGCGAACAGTTGTCGGCCAGAGAGGGTACGGCGATGGCACGCGCCGAAGAGGCGTTGATGACCAACTTGATGACGCGGCCGGGCTTGACCATTTTGCCGGGCTCGATGAACTGGTCGAGCACAACGCCGCCCACATAAGTGTCGATATAGCCTGTGTCTGTCACTTCCACGCGCAGGCCAAGGGCTTCAAGTTTCTTCTCAACGGTTTCAATCTTCTGCCCTCTCACATTCGGCACCTTCACGCTGTCGCCGGGCTGAGTGTAGCACGACACGAACTCAATGGCCACATAGCCCAAGACCACCGTGAGGACAATCATGCCCAGGCAGTTGAGCAGCACGATTTTGCTGAATATCTTCTTGAAAAAAGTTTGTAGGGTCATCTTTTGTCTTTTTTGAGCCTAAGAGTCTAAAAGACCAAGAGACAAAGAGTGGGTTGAACCGCTTATGCCTTTTGCCTCTGTGACGCTTAGTATTTTCTGAAGGTCAAGCGATAGAGCGTGTTTTTGAGCACCATTCGGTCGCTTGAGATGTGCTCCACCAAGAAACTACCGGTTGCGTCTACGCCCACAGGAGCTAACTCTGTGGGTGGCACCACCTCGTCGTATGGACGTTTGTAGATGGTGGTGAGTCGGAGGCTGTCGCCACTCAACTCGTAGGTGGCAAGAAAGATGGGCACATCCGGCCGAGTCAGTTTCATTGTGTTGCCGTGCACACCGTAAAACACGCCGTCGGCTTTGGTCAAGACGATTGCGCCGTCGGCGAGCCGCTCCATAGTGAGCATCTGCCAATAGCCGCCGAAGTCGCCGCTGTCGTCCATCTTGGTGCAAGAGGCGAGCAAGAGGCTGGTCAAGGCCAGAGCGAAGATTTTTATCTTGTTGATCATTTTGACTTGGGGATGTGGAGATTAAAACAGACCGCTCTTGCTTATGGTCAGGCAATAGCCGGTCGAGGCTTTGGTGAGCGTGCCGCCTGTCGAAGCGAAAGCTGCGCCGAAAGCGAAACCGCCGAGCCGTTTGGGGCGGTAATTGACTTCGAGCAGCATGTTGCGACCATATTCCGGATTGAGTAGCGGAGCGGCATAGGTGCCCACTGAGCGTGAGAAGGTGAAGAGGGCGCGATAGTCTATTTCGTCTGTGGGCTGTCCTTGCAGACCAAGATGATAGGCTTTCAAGCGGTTGTGCTTGTAGCCCAGGCTGCCGTCGGCGTTGAACACCGGCGAAACAAACAATGCATTGCCCATCGACTGTCCCCAATGGTGCCAGCCAT
Source organism: Prevotellamassilia sp. (assembly GCA_018383375.1). Taxonomy (GTDB): domain Bacteria; phylum Bacteroidota; class Bacteroidia; order Bacteroidales; family Bacteroidaceae; genus Alloprevotella. Next base: position 6,126 of record JAHAWW010000028.1, read on the forward strand.
TGTAGATGCCGTGGTTGTAGTAATTGTCTGTGCCGCTGATTTGTGCCGAGAACGAGTTGGTGTGGTCGTGATAGATGGGGCCGGTTTGGTCCATCGTGTAGAGGTATTCCAACACCACGGTCGACACGACGGGGTTTTTCGGCAATCGGGCTTCGAGGCCCCATAGCATATCTTTCCAGCCATATTCGAGGAACATTTGCGAGTGGTCTTCAAAATAATGCTGGGCATAGGCTCTCACGCCCCACCCTTTGCCTTTCCAGTTCAGTTGGAAATTCCAGGCGCCGAGCTGGTTGCCTTCCACATTGGGATAGTCGCCGTCTGAATAGTCACTACCTCCGGGAATGAAGGCGTGCCAAAAGGCATTGAGCCCGGAGGGTAGTTTTTTGACCGTGCCGTCGGCCAGATAACGTTTGCCGGCAAACTGGGCTTTCATTTGCAAGCCGCCGACAAAGGTCAAGGGGAATTTTTCTTCGTTGCCCACACGCAGATAGCCGGCCTTGCTGTGATAGAGCACCCCTTTGGTATAGCTCACGCCGGCGCCGTGGTGGTCTTCTTTCCATCCGCCGTCGGTGAAGGCGCCATAGGCAAAATGGCCTTTAATGGCCAACCAATTGCGGGTTCCGGGAATGACCCAGAAATCGGGCAGTTCGAGGCGCACTTGAGGCACAGCAGGGGCGTTGACACCTTCGGCAAGGCCGCCCGTTGAGAGTAGCGGGTTGGTCAGTTCGTCCACTCTGCGTTTGGCTCCAACGCTCAGCCTCAAGGCTTTATACTGAAAGTCTCCATAGAGTTGGTTGATGAAGAACGAGGCCGGCATATCCACGCCACCGGCCACGTCGAGTCCATAGCCGATTTTCCATTTGCGTAGCGAGTCGGCGGCGATGTC
>JAHAWW010000029.1 GCA_018383375.1 Prevotellamassilia sp.
CGCCGCTCGACGAAGCCGAACTCCGACGGCTGATGTACACGGCTCAGCTGCCGGACAAGGGGACGTTCGTCATTCGCTATCCCAGAGGCAGGGGACGAGGCGCCGACTGGCACGGACCGCTCGAAGAGATTGCCATTGGCAAAGGCCGACAGCTGAGGGAGGGCAAAGGGGTGGCCGTGATTTCTATCGGACCCATTGGACTGGAAGCTGCCGACGCCATCGACGCGGTGAAGGCTGAAACGGGCATCGACGTGGCCCACTACGACTTGCGTTTTCTCAAACCGCTGGACAACGCACTGCTCGAAGAGGTGGGCAGGCGTTTTGACGCTATCGTCACCGTGGAAGACGGCGTCAGAACGGGCGGTATGGGGTCGGCGGTGTTGGAATGGATGGCCGACCGTGGCTACACGCCTGCCGTGGTCAGGCTGGGGCTGCCCGACGAGTTTGTGGAGCACGGCACAGTGGAACAGCTCAGGGCTATCACTCATACCGACCAAGCTCACATTGCTGAGGCCATCAAAAGCCTGCTGGGACGGGTGGGGCTGTCTTCGACCTGAAAAAGGGGAAAAGACCCAACTGCAGGCTGGGCGGCATCTGTCGATTTCTCATCACTCCCTCATATATATACGCTCTTTCTCGAAAAAGTAATTCGCATTCTGCTCAAACCTATATAGACGCTCAAAAGAAGCAATTCTCACTCCACTCAATATGAAAATCATCATAGCCGGAGCCGGCGCAGTGGGCACTCACCTGGCCAAACTGCTCTCGAAAGAACAACACGACATCACCCTCATCGACGAGAAACCCGAAAGACTGGAGGGCATCGGCACAAACTTCGAACTGCTCACCACCTGTGCTTCGCCCTCGTCTATCAAAGTGCTCAAACAGGCCGAAGTGGGCAATGCCGACCTGTTTATCGGCGTCACACCCGACGAGGCTCACAACATGACCTGCTGCATGCTGGCCTCAAAACTCGGCGCCAAACGAACAGTGGCACGGGTGGATAACTATGAATACACAAGAGCCGAACACCGCGACTTCTTCAAAACCGTGGGCATCGACTCTATCATCTATCCCGAAATGCTCGCCGGACGCGAAATTATGCACAACGTGAAGCACAGCTGGGTGAGACAGTGGCTTGAAATTCAAGACGGCGCACTGCTCATGCTGGGCATCAAGGTGAGAGACGGCGCACTCATCCTGGGCGCACCACTCTATAAACTCTGCGGACCAGAAGCACCATACCACATCGTGGCCATCAAACGCGGACAAGAAACTATCATACCTCACGGCCACGACGAAGTGATGCCCGACGACTTGGTCTATTTCATGACAACACCCAAATATGTGGACTATATCAGAGACATCGCCGACAAACAGGATTATCCCGAAGTGAAAAACGTGTTTTTTATGGGGGGAGGCAGCACAGCCGTGCAAGCACTCTATTACAAACCCGACTATATGCACGTCAAAATCATTGAGGCAGACCGCACACGATGTGAACGACTGGGCGAAATCATCGAAGCACGACACACACTGGTCATACACGGCGACGGACGAGACATCGAACTGCTGCAAGACGAGGGCATCTCAGACGCCGAGGCTTTCGTGGCCATCACAGAGAGCGCAGAGGCTAACATATTGGCCTGTCTCGAAGCTAAAAGACTGGGCGTGAGAAAAACTGTGGCCATGGTCGAAAACCTGGACTACATCGCCATGGCCGAAAGCCTCGACATCGGCACTATCATCAACAAAAAAACTTTCGCAGCCAACCATATCTACCAACTTATGCTCAAAGCCGACGTGTCGACCATGAAGACGCTCAACGTGGTGGGAGCCGACGTGGCCGAGTTTGTGGTCAAAGAGAACTCACGCATCACAAAGGCCTTGGTCAAAGACTTGGCTCTGCCGGCAACCGTCACTCTCGGCGGACTCGTCAGAGAGGGCAAAGGCATACTCATCGGAGGTATGACACAAATTGAGCCGGGCGACCGGGTCGTGGCTTTCTGCTTGGAAAACAGCATAAAAAAACTCGAAAAACTCTTCAAATAGACTGGGGCTGCCACACATACACACACCGCTCTCTCTCACTCTTGGCGCACACATATATAAATATATACGTCACTCTTTTGGCACATACATACGCTATCTCTCTTTTGACACACAACAAGAAACTGCGAATAAAAAAACGATTGCCTCCCAAGCCTCAACCTCAGTCAAAAAGGGTATATATCTAATATGAACTATAAGATAATCCTAAAAGTGCTCGGCGAGCTGCTCTTTCTCGAAGCGCTCCTTTTCGCCTCTTGCATAGGCATTGCCCTGTTTAAGAGCGAGACCGACCTGCACACCTTCATCATCCCCACCATAGTGGCCCTGCTGACGGGAGCCGCCCTGAAATGGCTGGGACGCAGCGGACGAACGGGCATAAGCCGACGCGACGGATACCTCTGCGTGACGCTCTCTTGGCTCACCTTCTCCCTCATCGGTGCGCTGCCTTTCGTGGTGGGCGGATATACAGGCAACTTCTCGGTGGCTTTTTTTGAAAGTATGTCGGGCTTCACCACCACAGGAGCCACAGCCCTGAGCCACATCGACACACTGCCCCACTCCATCTTGTTTTGGCGCAGCCTGATGCATTGGTTCGGCGGCTTGGGCATCGTGTTTTTCACCATCGCCATTCTGCCCAAACTGGGTTCCGGAGGCTTCAAACTCTTCTCAGCAGAGGCTTCGGGACTCAAACTCGACAAACTCCATCCACGCATCACCACAACCACACGATGGCTCTGGGCCGTCTACCTGTTCCTCACCGTCACCTGCTGCGCCGCCTATTATTTGGCCGGCATGTCGCTCTGGGACGCCGTCAATCACGCCTTCTCGACAGTGGCCACGGGAGGCTTCTCAACCCATTCCAACAGCATGGCTGCCTTCTGCTCGCCAAGCGTCGAAGTGACAGCCACCATCTTTATGTTCCTCTCGGGCATCAACTTCACACTCATCTACTTGTTCTTTATCAAACGGCGCTTTAAGGCGGTGTTGCACGACAGCGAACTGCGCACATTCTTCACGGTCTATGCCTGTGCGGCGCTTTTCATCGTGGCCAATGTGTGGATACACACCGATGAAGACGCTCTGACAGCACTGCGGCATGGCGCCTTTTATGCGGCATCATTGCAGACCAGCTCGGGCTTCACCACAACCGACATCGTGGCATGGCCCGGAGCCACTTGGTTTGTGCTGCTGCTGCTCACAGCCATCGGCGGTTGCGCCGGTTCGGCATCAGGCGGCATCAAGTGCGTCCGTGTGCTCACTTGCTTCAAAGAGTTTAAAACGGAGTTTCGCCGTATGCTCCACCCCAATGCTGTCATACCCCTTCGGCTCAATCAGACTCCCGTGACCGCCCGCGTGAGTCAGGCCGTTTTTGCCTTCATGATGGGCTTCATCTTCTTGGTGATAGTGGGCACGTTGGGCTTCTCGTTGATAGGCTTCTCCATGCTCGACTCCGTGGCAGCCACCGTTTCGATGCTGGGCAACGCCGGCGTTGTCTTGGGCCACGACATTGCGCCACTTGGCTCTTGGGCACAAATCTCTGACGCCGGACTTTGGTTGGCGTCGGTGTTGATGCTGATGGGACGCCTTGAGGTGTTCACACTCCTCCTGCCTCTGACCACAGAGTTTTGGCACGACAATTAACTTTCATCCCAATACATCCCCTTCATTCATCCCCCTCAATCTATCCCACAAAAAACCACACACCAACAGCATATGACCAGCAGAATAATCTTAGCCCTGCTCTTGACACTCGCCCTGGGAGCCTGCCACCGCCAAGACCTGCGCGACGTGATAAAAGAAGTGGCCGAAGACCCGGCCGACACCACCGGCATGGCTTCAAAAAACTTCTCGCCCAACCCGTTCTACACAATTGAAGTCGACTGCTTTGCCGACGTCACTTTCAAACAGACCCCTCCCGGCACGGCAGCGAGCATCAAGATAATGGCCGACCCCGCTGTGTTGCCTCACGTCAAAGTGTCGACAACCGACGGCATTCTCAGCCTCTCTACCGACCGACGCTATAAAATGCCCGAAAAAAGCGTGATTGTGGCCGAAATCCAAGCACCCTTCGTGGGTCAGTTTCTCGTCTGCGGAGGCAAATGTCTGCGCTTGGGCCACATCCACCTGAACAGTCCGCTCACACTCGAACTCGAAGGCGTCGGAGCACTCACAGCCGAGCGAATAGAAGCCCCCGAAGTGACGGTGAGCGGAAACGGCACAGGCTCTGTCGACTTGCGCGGCATCAATACCTCACGACTCACTGCAAAAGCCGACAACCAATGCTACGTCTTCTTGAGCGGACGCACCAAAGCCTTCAATCACAGCGCAGGCAAAAACAGCGCAATCTTTGCCGACAGCCTTACAGTCGCCCATTGATTTAACTCAAACCAAAAAACAACAATATCACATGAACAACCTGGAAAAGATTTTTGCAGCCAAACTGCTCGACGTCAAAGCCATCAAACTCCAACCCGAACAACCCTTCACCTGGGCCAGCGGATGGAAATCGCCCTTTTATTGCGACAACCGCAAGACGTTGGCCTTCCCTGCCCTCCGCAGTTTCGTCAAACTCGAATTGAGCCGCATCGTAGCCGAACTTTACCCACAAGCCGACGCCATTGCAGGCGTAGCCACGGGAGCCATCGCACAAGGCGCACTCGTGGCCGACGCACTCGCACTGCCCTTTGCCTACGTGCGCTCTAAAGCCAAAGACCACGGCATGGCCAATCTCATCGAAGGCGACTTGAAACCCGGAATGAAAGTGGTGGTGATTGAAGACCTCATCTCAACCGGAGGCAGCAGCCTCAAAGCGGTCGAAGCACTGCGCGCTCACGGCTGCGAAGTCATCGGCATGGTGGCCAGCTACACCTACGGCTTCCCCGTGGCCGAAGAGGCTTTCAAAGCTGCCAACGTCACACTCACCACACTCACCAACTATGAAGCCGTGGTCGAGGTGGCTCTCCAAACGGGATATATCAAGAGCGAACACGTCGAACTCCTACACCAATGGCGACAAAATCCCTCTGAATGGGGCAAATAAGCCGGTTTTTTCATTCCCCCCAAAAAACGAAATACTCATTATAAAAAAACAAACATCATGGCAAACATCCCCGATTTCAAATATGCCCCCATGTTTCAGCTGGGCAAAGACGACACCGAGTATTATCTGCTCACCAAAGACCACGTCGCAGTCTCTGAATTTGAAGGACACCCCATGCTTAAAGTAGAAGCCGAAGGCATCACACGCATGATTAACCAAGCCTTCCGCGACGTGTCGTTTATGCTGCGACCGGCACACAACGAGCAAGTGGCCAAAATCCTTGACGACCCCGAAGCCAGCGACAACGACAAATACGTGGCACTCACCTTCTTGCGCAATGCCGAAGTGGCAGCCAAAGGCCAACTGCCCATCTGCCAAGACACCGGTACGGCCATCGTTCACGGCGAAAAAGGGCAGCAGGTCTGGACAGGCTTTGAAGACGAAGAAGCTATCGCAAAAGGCGTCTACAAAACCTATACCGAAGAAAACCTGCGCTACTCGCAAAATGCACCCCTCAATATGTATGACGAGGTGAACACACGCTGCAACCTCCCGGCACAAATTGACATCGAAGCCACCGAAGGCATGGAATACCGCTTCCTCTGTGTGACAAAAGGCGGCGGCTCGGCCAACAAAACCTACCTCTATCAAGAAACCAAAGCCATTCTCAATCCGCAAACACTCGTACCCTTCCTCGTCAGCAAAATGAAAACACTGGGCACCGCCGCTTGTCCGCCCTACCACATCGCTTTTGTCATCGGAGGAACTTCGGCCGAGAAAAACCTGCTCACCGTCAAACTGGCGTCAACACACTACTACGACAATCTGCCCACCACCGGAGACGAAACCGGACGCGCATTCCGAGATGTGGAACTCGAAAAAGAACTGCTCCGCGAAGCTCACAACATCGGACTTGGTGCACAATTCGGCGGTAAATATTTTGCCCACGACGTGCGCGTCATACGTCTTCCCCGCCACGGCGCTTCATGCCCCGTTGGACTCGGCGTGAGCTGCTCGGCCGACCGCAACATCAAATGCAAAATCAATAAAGACGGCATATGGATTGAGCGCATGGACGACAATCCCGGCCGCCTCATTCCCGAGTCGTTGCGACAAGCCGGCGAAGGCAACGCCATCCGCATCGACCTCAACCGACCCATGAGCGAAATTTGCCAGACCTTGAGCCAATATCCCGTAGCCACCCGTGTCAGCCTCAACGGCACCATCATCGTGGCACGCGACATTGCCCACGCCAAGCTCAAAGAGCGCTTGGACCGCGGCGAAGCATTGCCCGAATATTTCAAAAACCACCCTGTGCTCTATGCCGGTCCGGCCAAAACTCCCGCCGGTATGCCTTGCGGCTCAATGGGCCCCACCACTGCCGGCCGCATGGACCCCTACGTGGACCTGTTCCAAGCCAACGGCGGTTCGATGGTGATGATTGCAAAAGGCAACCGCAGCGAAGTGGTCACCAACGCTTGCAAGGCACACGGCGGCTTCTATCTCGGCTCAATCGGCGGCCCCGCAGCCATTCTTTCACAACAGAGCATCAAGCACATCGAGTGTGTGGAATATCCCGAACTCGGCATGGAAGCCATCTGGAAAATTGAAGTGACAGACTTCCCCGCCTTCATCCTCGTGGACGACAAGGGCAACGATTTCTTCAAACAAATCAAACCCCGCTGTGCCGGCAACTGCTGACAGCCAAGACCGAGCTCAGCTCCATAACGCATAAAAAAGAAGCCGAGGCGGCGTCGATAAAAAGACAGCC
>JAHAWW010000030.1 GCA_018383375.1 Prevotellamassilia sp.
CTGACGGCGTCTTTATACTCGTCGAGCTTGTAATAGATGTCGCCCTTTTCACGGTCGGTGCTATGGTTGTCCGGCTCAACGGCTTTGATGCGGTCGAGCATTTCAATGGCCACGTGGGGGTTGATGTTTTTATATACGAAGGCGTTGCGCTTGAGTGCCGGCACATAGTTGGGGTCAACGTTGAGTGCTTCGTCGAATTTTTGTCCGGCAGAGCCGTAGTCTTTGCGGAACATACACACTTCGCCATAGAACATCAAACCCTCTTTATATTCGGGAGCCACAGTGTAGAGCTGCTTGGCACACTCGTTGGCACAGGGATAGACATTCTTGTCGAGGAAGAACTGGCCGATGCTCAGCAGGTCTTCTTTCTTGGTCTTGATTTTGCCCATCAGTTTCTTATAAACCTTGTTGGCACCATCGGGGTCGGTAATCTGCATTTCAATCACCTGCTCGGCCATTGCCTTCATTTCGGGATTAGTTTCGGGCACTTCATAAGCTCTCTGAGCCACGGCCTGGTTGGCGCTGAAAGCCACGAGGGCGGCGAAAAAGAGGCTTTTAATCCAATTTGCTTTCATAAATCTGTTGTGTGTGTTTGTGTCTTGTTGGAGTGACAGCGTTAGTCTTTCTTTCGGTTGTATGATGTTAAAAATCAAACCACACTGTCGTATTTGATGAATATCAACCGCGAAGATAGTTATATTTATGCGTATTGCAAGCAAAAATACCCTGCTTTTTGTTTATTTGACAAATAAATGCATAAAACTTCGACGCTTGTGCATATTTTGAGCTGCTTGGCTCACATCATTAAGATTGTGATTACACCGCCCCCTGCTTTTTGTCTTTCTTCATAACTGCCCAAAGAGTTATCTTTGAGGTAAGAAAAGGGGAGAGTCCATAAAATTGGCTCTCCCCTTGTTTTTTTGAGCGATATGGGCATAAGGCATGAAAAAATGGGCCTTATGACAGAAAAAATAGGCTTAAGGACAAGTCTTTCTCGGACTGGTCCAGGTCTTGAGATCGGCCATTGGGGAATGACGGCGACGTGTCGAAGCCTTGTCAACCAGTTTGTGAAGCATTTTTTTTGTTAATGTCGTCACTTTAGTCCCCTACTTTTGAACAGTCGAATGGCTTCGACTCGTTCGCTTTTCACGCTTGGCCGATGATGTGAGGGCGAAGGTCTTTATACCTATGCCTTGACCATCTTCCCCTTAAAGTCAACCACATACCGACGGCTTTATTTCATGTTCACCGCCTTTTCTTGTACGGCAACGTAGGGGAGAAGTTGCGAACCATTGCAGAT
>JAHAWW010000035.1 GCA_018383375.1 Prevotellamassilia sp.
GGCGACAGTTCGGGCGACACGCCGAGCAGGCCGTAGAGGTCGGCGTAGTGTTCGGCTGCAAGCAAGATGAAAATCGCCGGAACCATGATGAGAACGAGCGTAAAGAATGTCGTGCTCACCGCCTGCCGGGCCTTGTCCCATTCGTTGCGGGCCACAAACTCGGCCAACTTGTTGCGCAGACCGTTGCCCAGCCCCACATCAAACGAGTCTATCCAAATGAGCACCGTGCTAAGCGTCATCCAAATGCCGTATTCATAGGGGTTGAGGCAGGCCAAGGTCAGCGGCACCAGCAACAATTGCACCACGCCCGACCACCCTTTGATGAGGAAGGAGGCCAGGATGTTGACCAGCATCTTTGAGGTGCGCTGGTCGGTGCGTTGGAGGCGTAAGCGTAACATCTTGTCTTGTCTGTGTCAGCGAGCCATGGGTCGGCCCGTTGGCTAAGTATAACGGATGGTGTGGTTATGCGCGTTGAGCCGTTTCAGCGGCGCGGATGAGCGGACGGGTGGACTCCATAATCTCAAAGAGACTCTCCACCGTCTCGGCGCGAAGCATGGCAATGCGGGTCTGACGGAAATCGGGCAGGCGCTTGAAGAGCGGCGTGGCGGCCAGATGGCGGCGTATGTGCAATATGCCGCGGTATTCGTCGATGCGCGCCACACTCTGTCTCACCTGCTCTTTGAGCACGTCGAGTTTCCAGTCGGCCGTCATAGGAGCATATTCGCTCTCAATGGCTTGGTCCACGGCGTGGTCGTCGCTATGGAGCGCGTCGTGTATCTCTTTAAAAATCCATGGGCGGCCAAAGGTGGCACGTCCCACCATTATGGCATCGACGCCGTAGTCGTCGAATGCCTTGACGGCCCCCTCGGCCGACGTGATGTCGCCGTTGCCGATGATGGGGATGTGTATGTGCGGATTGCGCTTCACCTCGCCGATGAGGCTCCAGTCGGCTTGGCCGGTATACATCTGTGCTCTTGTGCGGCCGTGAATGGTGAGTGCGCTGATGCCGCAGTCTTGGAGCTGTTCGGCCAGCGGCACGATGATTTTTTGCGAAGCGTCCCAACCCAAACGGGTTTTGACCGTGACGGGCAGTTTCACTGCGTCGACCACGGCACGGGTAATCTCCAGCATGAGCGGCACGTTTTGCAACATGCCCGCACCGGCTCCTTTGCCGGCCACGCGCTTCACAGGACAACCGAAATTGAGGTCGATGATGTCGGGATGGGCGCGCTCTTCGACAATCTGGGCGGCGTCGCGAACGGCAACGGGGTCTTTGCCGTAGATTTGTATGACCACGGGGCGCTCTTCGTCACACACGGTGAGTTTGTCGAGACTGCGACTCACCATGCGTACAAGGGCGTCGGCCGCCACAAATTCCGAGTAGACCATTGATGCGCCCAGACGCCGGCAGAGCAGACGAAACCCGATGTCGGTCACGTCTTCCATTGGTGCCAGTAAGACGGGGCGGGGCCCAAGATTGATATGGCCTATTATCATAGTGAGTGAGGTGGTTGGAGTAATAGTTTGCGATTGATTGATGCGCCTTTCCAAAGGATGAGGCCGCCTGTGGACATCAGTGTGAGGCCGATGAGGCTGGTGCCTAAGGCTCCCGTCTGGTTCAGGTCGGCTTCAATGGTCGGGAAACAGAGCAGGAGCACGCCGAGGCCGTTGTTGATGATGTGGCAGGTGAGGCACAGGCGGATGTCGCCGGCACGCATATAGAGCAGACCGAGCACAAAGCCCAGCATCATGGCCGACACCGTTTGCAGGGGGTTGAAATGGATGAGCCCGAATGTGGTAGCGCTGATCAAGGCAGCCATCACGGGCATGAAACGCTTGGAGAGGGAGCGCTGAATGCCTTCACGGAAAACCAGTTCCTCAAGCAGTGGTCCGACGACTACGAGCATCAACAAGCCGATGGCGTCTGTCTTCATCTCGCCGAACAACTCGCCGGTGCCGCCGTCGGAGAGGCCCAACGACGATAAAGCTGTCGACAGGCCGAAAGCAAAGAGCATAAACCCCACTATGGCGCTTACCCAGGTGCCGGCCGACAGTTTTTGTGCCGTGTTGAATGGCCGGCGCCGAATGCCTTTGGCCGCCCACAGCACGGCGGCATAAAGCACTGCCGCTATGGCCATGCCCACGGCAAACTGGTGGGCGGTGGGTTCGACCACTTTGTCGGGGTCGGCCGAAGTGATTTTGCCCCACACCAAAGCAATGGCCGAGGCCACTATCTGGTAGACGATAAATCCGAGAAATATGATGAAGGGTTTGAGCATTGTTTCAGAAGGTTGAGGGTTTGTTCGGCGTCGCGACCGATTTGTTGGGCGAGACTGTCGAGGCTGTCAAACTGCCGCTCGTCGCGGAGGCGGTCGACGAGGTGTAGGGTGAGGTGTTGTCCGTAGAGGTTGTCGGCGAAGTCAAACAAGTGGGCTTCGATGGAAAGGTCGTTGCCGTTGTGCAGGGTGGGGCGATGGCCGATGTTGAGCATGGCCTCGTGGTAGCGACCACCGGCCTCGGCCCAGACGGCATAGACACCGCTTGAGGGTATGAGCCGTTCGGCATCGGCGGGCTGTATGTTAGCCGTGGGGAAACCTAATTGCCGCCCCACTTTGTGCCCTTCGGTCACTGTGCCGCCAATGGCGTAATAACGTCCCAATAGTCGGGCTGCCGCTTGAATGCTGCCCTCGGCTACAAGTCGCCTGATGCGCGACGAACTCACGGCTTGACCGTCCACGATGAGCGGCGTGGCCTGTATCACTTCCATGCCACATGAGCGGCCAATGGTTTGGTAGTCGTCAAAGCCTAAGCCACGGTCGCAGCCAAAGTGGTGGTCGTAGCCCATGAGCAACACCTTGACGCCCAGCTGCCCCATCAAAATCTCGGTCATAAACTCGCGTGCAGTCATGGCGGCCATTTGTGTCGTGAAATCCAAGAGCGTGCAGGCGTCAAGGCCCGACTGTCGGAGCAGGGTGGTTTTTTCGGCGGTGTCGGTGAGCAGTTGGGGGCGATAGTCCGACTTCAAGACCTTCCGGGGATGTCGGCCGAAGGTCACGGCCATAGTGCACAGTCCCCGTTCGTCGGCCACTGTTTTGAGTTGGTCGATGAGATGGCGGTGTCCGAGGTGCAGACCGTCGAAAAAGCCGATGGTTGCAGCCATGGGGCGGTCGCTGCAGGTTGTGAAGTCAAGCCTGGTGAAGTTCATTCGGGGATATAGATGCCGTCGGCGGTGAAATATTTGAGCCATTCGCCACCAGCGGGAGCCAGTCGGGCTTGCAGACCACAGGCACGGGCAGCTTCGCAATTTTCCTCGCAGTCATCAAAGAAAAGTATCTCTTCGGGTCGACAACCGATGCCTTCCACCACAGCCTTATAGATGGCCGCCGAAGGCTTCTCAACGCCCAGCTCGTATGAGAGGAAAGCGCGGCGGAAGAAGTCGGGCAGGTCGTGGCCTTGATATTGGAAAAGGCCGTTGCGGGCCATGTTCCAGTGCACGATGTTGGTATTGCTCAACACGTAGGTGGGGTAGTGGCGGCCAATGCGCAGTAACATGTCGAGGCGGTCGGCCGGCACGCTCACCAAGTAACTCTCCCAAGCCTGTATGATTTGGTCGTTGGTGATGTGGTGCAGGCCGGAGTCGGCCCTCAGACGGTCGCAAAATTCATCAAGCGTCACTTCGCCGCGCTCGAGTGCCGAGAGGATGCCGGCTTGGGCAAAGGTGCCGATGTAGGGTCTCACGTCGAAGCCGATTTGCTCAAAGGCCTTGATGCAGCGTTGCTTGTCGAGGTCGACCAAGACACCGCCGAAGTCGAATAGAAGGTTCATACGTATGTTGCTTTTGGCTGTGGCGCGGTATGGGCCAATCAAATAAATATGTCGGCCATGCCTCTGCCTTGCTCAAAGGTTGATATTGTCGATGGAATGGGACTGTTGGGCTCGGTGGCGGCGTCAGGCTTTCACCAGTTTATAGATGCGGTCTGACGGACGTATCTTTTCGGGTACGGCAATGGCCACAGCCTGACCTTTTTTGCCGATTTCAACGGGTCCGTCGTCGAGATGGATTTCGTCGGCCGTCACATAAATCACGCCCGTTGTGGGCCCGATGATGACCAAGCGGTCGCCTTTGCAGATGTCGCCGGCTTCGAGATAAAACTCGCCCACGCCGAGGCGCGAGAAATATTTCACGCCCTTACCGATGTAGACTTTGCGCTCGGTGGCCGAAGATCCGTAGGTGGCGCTCCATTCGCCCAAGCGTTGCCCCAGGTAGTAGCCGTCCCAAAAGCCGCGATTGAACACCGAGGCCAGACGCTCGTCCCAAGCCTTGACTTTGTCTGGAGAGAAGGTGCCGGCCTTGACGGCTTCAATGGCTTCTTTGTAGCACTTCACCACCGTGTAGACATATTCGGCTGAGCGTGCACGGCCTTCAATCTTGAACACACTCACGCCGGCCTGCATCATTTTGTCGATGAAACCTATGGTTTTGAGGTCTTTCGGGCTCATGATGTATTTGTTGTCTACATCCAGTTCGACGCCCGTCTCACGGTCGCGCACGGTGTAGCTGCGGCGGCACACCTGCATGCATTCACCGCGATTGGCCGAGCGGCCGAGATTGTCGAGCGACATATAGCATTTGCCACTTACAGCCATACACAAGGCTCCGTGACAAAACATCTCGATGCGGATGCGCTCACCGCCGGGACCACAAATATTCTCGTCGTCGATGGCCTTGGCAATGGCTGCCACCTGAGTCATGTTGAGCTCGCGAGCCAGCACCACCACGTCGGCAAAAGCCGAATAAAACCGCAGGGCTTCGACGTTGGAGATGTTGAGCTGCGTGGAAAGATGCACTTCGAGGCCGATGGTACGGCAATAAGCCAACACAGCCACGTCGGCCGCTATCACTGCCGATATGCCCGCCTCGAGAGCGGCGTCGCAGATGCGTCGCATGAGGTCGAGGTCTTCGTCGTAGATGATGGTGTTGACCGTGAGATAAGACTTCACGCCCTGCTCGCGGCAGGTGGCGGCAATCTCGTGCAGGTCGTCTATGGTGAAGCGGCTGGCCGAATGAGCACGCATATTGAGGGCCTCAATGCCGAAATAGACTGAGTCGGCTCCGGCCTTGAGCGCGGCGGCCAGCGACTCGCGAGAGCCAGCCGGTGCCATCACTTCGTGTTGGGTTGTCATCTTGAATGCCATTGGGTTAATTTTGGCCGATTTCATCGGCGTTTTTTCGGATGCTTGTGCCGCCCGGAAGCCCGATGAGGTCGGCTCGGGTAATGACCACCTCGGCCACGCCGGCATCGATGGCACCGAGACAGTTTTCGAGTTTGGGTAGCATACCGCCCGACACCGTGCCGTCAGCACGCAACTGCTCGAAACTCTTGTGGTCGATGGTCGGGATGACGCTCCTCTCGTCGGCAGGGTCGGCCAAGACGCCGGCAAACTCAAAGCAAAACACCAGTTTCACGTCATAGCCCACGGCAGCCAAGGCTTTGGCCACCTCAGATGCCATGGTGTCGGCATTGGTGTTGAGCATGGTGCCGTGACCATCGTGGGTGAGCGGTGCCATCACCGGCACCACGCCCGTCTCGATGAGACCTGAGAGCCGGTGGCCGTCGACGGCGTCGACGTCGCCTACAAAGCCATAGTCTACGGCCGTTCCCGTGCGCTTGTGAGCACGCACCACGTCCATGTCGGCACCCGTCAGGCCCAGCGCCGTTGTTCCGGCAGCTTCCAGTTGGGCCACCACGTTTTTGTTGACCAGTCCGGCATAGACCATCGTGACCACCCGAAGCATCTCGGCATCGGTCACGCGGCGGCCGGCCACCATCTGTGTCTCGATGCCCAGACGGGCTGCAATGTCGGTGGCTGTGCGTCCGCCGCCGTGTACCAACATTTTACGTCCCGGCAGGGCGGCAAATTTCTTGACCAAGTCCGCGAGGGCTGCGTCGTTTTCTACGATTTTACCGCCCACTTTGACTACGGTCAGCGGTTGGCGTTGGGTAACAGGAGTGTGCATAAGAGTCATGGTTTAAGCTTGTGTAGCCGTCGGCGTTGGCTCATGGGCCGTGGCACGACGCTATGAATATGCAAAAGTAGCAAAAAAACACCGCGTGGCAAGGTGTGGTTGCCCGACCGGCCGGCACAAACGGACCGAAGGCCGACTTTTGGGCGGTCGGGGTGTGGATGTGTCTTTTTGGAGATGGCGTTTTCATCGTATCTTTCGGTAGAGCATAAAAAGGAGGCCCCGTCGGCCTCTCTTTTTTTGTCTCATTCGTGTCTGCGGGCCTTATGACACGCAAAACTGTCCTTATGAGAGAAAATTCTGTCCTTAATCCCGTCAACATTTCGCCTTGTTTTGCGTCGTTTTTGGTCTAATCGTCCCATTCTGCCATGCCTTTGGACCGATTTTTTCAGCCTTGCAAAAAAAGTTTGCCTTCATTACCCATAAATTTGTCACAGACGACCGCCATTTTTAAACGAGACAAAATTTCAATGAAACAAAGGCGGCCTCACACGCTTCGGTGCAAGGCCGCCTTTGTTTGACGTCTGTTGGGATTAGACAAAATCTTCGCCCAACTTGATGAGTGCTTCGCCGGAAAGTTTGCGTGTCACGGTGGGGTCGGTGTTGGGACAGACCACGAGCACGTTGCCCTCGATGGCGATGAGATAACCGTTCAGACCGCTCACCACCGCAGCCATATCCTTCGGCAGGCGGATGAGATTGTCGCGGCAGTTTGTCAGCATTGTGCCGGCACCTTGCAACAGGGCGTTGCCGTCGTTGTCTTTTTCGGTCACGTCGTATAGTTCCGGCCAGCAGCCCACGTCGGCCCAGCCAAAATCGGCCTGCATCACGTAGACATTCTCCGTTTTCTCCAAAATCATAAGGTCGAGCGAGCGGTGGATGCTCGACTGATATGAAGACGTGATGATTTCAAGTTCTTCGGCGGCAGTGAGCGTGCCTTTAGACTCCTTGATGCGCTCAGCCATAATATCCGAGCTCTCACTCACGAAGCTCATCATCGTCTTGTTGTGCCATGCAAAAAGACCCGTGTTCCAAAGAAATTCGCCGCTTTCAACGAACATTTTGGCATAGTCGATGGCCGGTTTTTCAACAAAAGACTTCACGCGAAACATACCTTTGTCGTCTCCTGCACGGCCGCGCTGGATGTAGCCATAGGCCGTGTTGGGCACGGTGGGGCGCACGGCCAGCGCCACGAACTCGCTGTGTCGTCCGGCAAAGTCGAGTGCGCGCTCAATGGCAGCCGCAAAGAGGTCTTCTTGTTGGATAAACTGGTCTGACGGCGTGCAGATGATGCGTGCATCGGGGTCGATTTGGCCGATGTGGCACGACACCCATGCCGCTGCCGGCGCCGTGGAGAGTTGTACGGGTTCGGCCAAGATGTTTTCGGTCGGCACGTCAGGCAGTTGCGTCTTGACCGTGTCGGTGTAGTCTTTATAGGTTGAAATAAAGATATGGTCGCTGTCGAGATAGCGGCTTACGCGGTCGTAGGTCTGTTGGAGCAGTGTGCGCCCCACGCCGGTGAAGTCAATGAACTGTTTAGGCATACACCTTCGGCTCACGGGCCACAGTCTTCGGCCAATGCCACCGGCCAAGATGATGCAGTAATCGTGAAGTCCTTTCATAAGTCAGTGAGATTATAGGGTTGAATAGAATAAGGCTTAAGAGCGATGTGCTGGATAGCATGGCTAAGGTAGGCATAATTCTGCTACACTTCGCCTAAAAACGGCTTAAAATAGGGAAACCCAAGAGTTTTTTACCAACTTTTTTGGTTCGTTTATAAAAATCGCCTACCTTTGCAAGCGCAAAACGAAGGACTCACCCGGTCTCTTTTGCAAAATCAACCAGCCCAGATGGCGGAATCGGTAGACGCGCTGGTCTCAAACACCAGTGGGGCAACCCGTGCCGGTTCGACCCCGGCTCTGGGTACAAGAGATTGGAAATCTTCAAGCGAAGGTTTCCAATTTTTTGTTTTAACCCTTCATCGCCCGTGACTGAGTGTGACTGAACGCTCCAATCACAGCAAGTCGCTGAGACTCAGTATAGATACAGCCGTGTGATTGTGTGATTGGGAAAAAGGCAAACTTTTGGGTATATAGAGGAGAGGCCTATGGTGAACGGAAGCCGGCGACTTTTGTATATGCGTAAGGGAAGTAAGCCCCCATTTTCGCATAACCCGAGAACGACCCGGTGGAAAGTGGCCAACTAAATATGTGTGTGATTTTTATCCAATGTGAAATATAAGCACTATCTTTGGAAGGCATCTTAAATACCTTTTGATTATGAAGTCGAGAACCATTTACCGGATTGCTTTAGGTGCTATGTTTGTTGTGACGATATTCATAGCGATTGGCATTGTGCTGACCTTTAATCTTGCGAGAGAAATGGATGAGCCGGTGAGTTTTTGGGATGTATCATTTCCTCTTATCGGGCTTATCGTGACGCCGTTTGTGGGGATGGTCTATTACATCAAGAAGAAGCCGCTGGGTTGGATTTTCTGCTGCGGTTATGCCATTTTCTTGCTTGTTCTCCTCTCCTTATACTACTTCGATCTGAGTCAGATGGAAGGCGCGAGTATGGAGGGAATGGGCGGAATGACCGCTTCGTTTATCGTGATGAGTGCAGTGCTTGTGTCGCTGATTGTGTTGTTGCTGACCGACAAGATGCGGGCCCTCTTTTTCCGGGGAGGGCAAGACAAACTTTTGGATACGTTTGCCATGGCCTTCGTAGTGGCCATCACCATTGGCTTGATTGTTTTCACACCCAGGTTGGTCGCATTAAGCCACCATATGGTCTGGATTTTTGTAATTGTCTTCGCGGCTTTGAGGTCAGTCGTCAATAAATACAAATAGGCCGGGTGTTCAAAAATGACGTAGACTTTACTTCTCAAAAATCGCGTTTTTTGAGAAGTATTATGTTTAGACTTCTCACACCTCTTTGTACAACAATGGGCCATTATTCAAAAACTCCCCCGCACAACCGCTGTGTGACGGGGGAGTTTTTGAGGATATGTAATGACGAGATTGGCTTATGACCACTCAAGGATGACCTTGCCACACTGGCCGGACTCCATGATGTCGAAACCTTTCTGGAAGTCGTCTACAGGGAAACGGTGGGTGATGACGGGCGAGAGATTGATGCCCGAAACGAGCATCTGCTCCATCTTGTACCATGTTTCCCACATCTCAC
>JAHAWW010000037.1 GCA_018383375.1 Prevotellamassilia sp.
CGCGACAAAATTCCCGTCAACACGGTCGATGCCGTCTATATGATTGCGCCTCGTGTGGGCTACATCAGGCTGGAGCGTTTTGGTGCCACCTCGGGCGAGGAGGTGCACAATGCCATCAAGCGCCTGCAGGGTGAGGGTATGAAGAGCCTCATCCTTGACCTCTGTCTCAACGGTGGCGGCTATCTCGGCGCAGCTGCCGAGGTGGCGTCTGAATTTCTTGAAGCCAATCAACTGGTCGTCTACACCGAAGGACGTCAAGCTCCCAAACAAGAGTTGAAAGCCGAACCGGGCGGTTTGTTCCGTGAGGGCCAGCTCATTGTCTTGGTCGACGAATACACCGCCTCGGCCGCAGAAATTGTCAGCGGCGCCGTACAAGACCATGACCGCGGCCTCATCGTGGGTCGACGCACATTTGGCAAGGGCTTGGTGCAACGCCCCATCGACATGCCCGACGGTTCAATGATTCGCCTCACGGTGTCGCACTACTACACGCCTTCGGGCCGATGCATACAGAAGCCCTACGTCAAAGGCGATAAGAAGTCGTATAGCGAGGATATCAACAATCGCTTCTCACATGGCGAACTGATGCACCTCGACTCAATCCGACTCGACTCCACCCAAGTGTTTCACACGCTCAAAGAGCATCGCGCCGTCTATGGCGGCGGTGGCATCATGCCCGACGTGTTTGTGCCGCTCGACACCACCAGCTACACGCCGCTCTATCGCCAAATCAGCCGCAACAACCTTATCACCGACGCTGCGCTGCGCTATACCGACAAAGAGCGCACCAAGCTCTTGAAGACCTATAAGAAGTTTGACGACTTTGTCAACCGCTTTGAGGTGCCCACGGCCCTGACCGACGACATTTTAAATAAGGCCAAAGAGAAAAACTTTGAGGCTAAAGACGAAGCCGAACTCAAAGAGACGCTCGAAGACTTGCGCTTTATGCTCAAGGCACTCATTGCCTACAACACGTGGGACCGCTCGGAATATTTCAAAATCATCAACACACGCAGCGACATCGTCAAAAAGGCGCTTGAACTCATCAAGCCATAGTCCGGCGTTTTGTCATTTTGCCCTTACCGCCCGAAGGCTTATCTTTGAGGTAGGATAAAAGAAAAGAGAGGTTTTTGGCCTCTCTTTTTT
>JAHAWW010000039.1 GCA_018383375.1 Prevotellamassilia sp.
ACACGGCGGCATTTCATCTTTCGCCGCACATCCACTAAACAACTATACACCTATCGCGACTTTCCGGGTTATGCATCGGAAAGTCTTACTCCCTAACATCATTTTTATGCCATTGTTTACAAAAGACCAGCTGCTTGCCAAGGACATTGAAGATTTGCGTGCCGTGGCCCAAGCGCTTGGTTCGCCCCACAAAGACAGCAACATCAAGGAAGAATTGGTTTATGATATCCTTGATGCTCAGGCTGAAATTAAAAGCGTAGAGGCGCAAAAACAACAGAACAGCGGACGACGCGCACGCATTGTCAAAAAAGACGCGGCACCAGTTTTTCATATGGATGCTAACCATAACGACAAGCCTGCCGAGCCGGTGGCGGCCGCCGAAACACCTGCCGAAACCACCGAAGACGCTCCCGAACAACCCGTCAAGCGTAAACGCGGCAGACCCTCGAAGGCCGAAATCGCCGCACGCGAGGCTGCCGCACAACAAGCCGCTCAAGCCGAAGAGATGAAAAAACAAGATGAAGCCGAAACGGCAACTGTGAACGACGAGGAGCAAGATTTGCCCGACTTTGTGGCCGAACAAATCAGCCAACAGCAAAACGCAGACAACGAACCGCTGCAGGTGGCCTATGCCAAACCGCTTTTTGAAAACGACAATACGGACGATGCCAACCAGCCCGCAGGCGATTTTATTATATTAAAAGATGTGCCGGCCATCGAAGGACAAATCGTGGCGCGCACCGATGTGGCCACTATGCCGTCTGTGCCAGGCGATATGCAGAGCAGCATCAACAATTTCAGGGCTGTGGTGCCAGGTTTTGCCGCTCGAAACGAGATGATTGCCGAGCAAGCGATGCAGCGCCCCACCCCACAGCCCGCACCTGTGGCACCGCAACCCACCGAACTGCTCGACGGTCGCGGCGTTTTGGAAATCGTCAACGAGGGATATGGCTTCTTGCGCTCGTCAGACTATAACTATCTCACCTCGCCCGACGACATCTACGTCACCCCGGCCCTCATCGACCAGTATGGCCTTAAAACCGGCGACGTGGTCGAGGGCAAAGTGCGCGTGCCGCGAGAGACCGACAAATTTTTTGTCTTGTCCACCGTGGAGCAAATCAACGGACACAATCCCATTGAGGTGCGCGACCGTGTGGCTTTTGAACACCTCACGCCGCTCTTCCCCAACGAAAAATTCAATCTCAGTACGGGTCTGAAAACAGACAGCCTCTCTTGCCGCGTGGTCGACCTCTTCTCGCCCATTGGCAAGGGACAGCGTGCACTCATTGTGGCTCAGCCCAAAACGGGTAAGACCATGCTGATGAAAGACATAGCCAATGCCATAGCCCGCAACCACCCCGACACCTACCTCATGATGTTGCTCATCGACGAGCGCCCCGAGGAAGTGACCGACATGGCACGCACGGTGCACGCCGAAGTGATTGCGTCGACCTTCGACGAACCGGCTGCCCGCCACGTCAAGATTGCCAACATCGTGCTCGAAAAAGCCAAACGTATGGTGGAATGTGGTCACGACGTGGTGATTTTCCTCGACAGCATCACCCGTCTGGCTCGCGCCTACAACACCGTGTCGCCGGCTTCGGGCAAAATCCTCACCGGTGGTGTCGACGCCAACGCCCTGCAGAAACCTAAACGCTTCTTTGGTGCCGCCCGCAACATCGAAGGCGGAGGTTCGCTCACCATCATTGCCACGGCCCTCATCGACACGGGTTCGAAGATGGACGAAGTGATTTTTGAAGAGTTCAAGGGAACCGGCAACATGGAGCTCCAGCTCGACCGCGCATTGGCTAACAAGCGCATCTTCCCGGCCGTCAACCTCGTCATGTCGAGCACACGTCGCGACGACCTCTTGCAAGACGACACCACACTGCGTCGCATGTGGGTGTTGCGCAAGATACTCTCCGACATGAATCCGCTTGAGGCCATGACCGACGTGAAGAGCCAACTCGAAGAAACTAAGAGCAACGAAGAGTTTGTCCAAATGATGAACCAGTCTATCGGACGTTGACACACAAAACTCCCCCACCCTCACACATATATAATTATAAGACCATGGAATTAGCAGCAAAATACAACCCACAAGAGGTTGAAAACAAATGGTATGAATATTGGAACAATCACCGCCTCTTTGCCTCAAAGCCCGACGGCCGCGAACCCTACACGGTGGTGATACCGCCACCCAATGTGACCGGCGTGTTGCACATGGGCCACATGCTCAACGAAACCATTCAAGACATCCTCGTGCGTCGCGCCCGTATGGAAGGCAAAAATGCCTGCTGGGTGCCGGGCACAGACCACGCCTCGATTGCCACAGAGGTGAAGGTGCTCAACCGTCTGGCCGAGCGCGGCATACACAAGTCAGACCTCACACGTGACGAGTTTCTCAAACACGCCTGGGACTGGACCGACGAGCACGGCGGCATTATCCTCAAACAGTTGCGCAAGGTTGGCGCCTCGTGCGACTGGGACCGCACGGCCTTCACCATGGACGAAGAGCGCTCCAAGAGTGTCATCCACGTGTTTGTGGACCTGTACAGGAAAGGTTTGATTTATCGCGGCGTGCGCATGGTCAACTGGGACCCCAAACTGCAAACGGCCCTCTCTGACGAAGAGGTGGTTTACAAAGAAGAGCACACTAAACTTTATTACATGAAGTATTATGTGTGTGAAGACGCTGCTGCCGCCGAACCCGTGGCTGAAGGCAATGTGGTGCACCAAGACGAGCGTGGCCGCTACGCCGTCGTGGCCACAACGCGTCCTGAGACCATCATGGGCGACGTGGCGATGTGTATCAACCCGGCCGACCCCAAAAACCAGTGGCTTAAGGGCAAACGTGTCATCGTGCCGCTTGTGGGGCGCGAAATCCCAGTGATTGAAGACAGCTATGTAGACATCGAGTTTGGTACGGGATGCTTGAAAGTGACCCCGGCACACGACGTCAACGACTATATGCTCGGCGAGAAATATGGTCTTGAGGCCATCAACATCTTCAACGATGACGCCACCCTCTCAGAGGCCGCCGGACTCTATGTCGGCATGGACCGTTTCGACGTGCGCCGTCAGATTGCGATTGACCTGACCGAAGGCGGACTCATGGAGCGCATCGAAGACTACGACAATAGCATAGGTTGCTCTGAGCGTACGGGTGTGCCCATCGAGCCCAAGCTCTCGATGCAGTGGTTCTTGAAGATGGACCACTTCGCTAAGTTGGCTCTGCCGCCCGTGATGAACGACGAAATCCGTTTTTATCCGTCAAAATACAAAAACACCTATCGCCACTGGTTGGAGAACATCAAAGACTGGTGTATCTCGCGCCAACTCTGGTGGGGTCATCGCATACCGGCGTGGTATCTGCCCGGTGGTGGTTTCGTGGTGGCCGAAACAGTTGAGGAGGCCGTTGAGATGGCCCGCAGCCAAAGCGGCAACGACGCCTTGACGGCTGCCGACTTGCGCCAGGAAGAAGACGCACTCGACACATGGTTCTCGTCGTGGTTGTGGCCCTTGTCGCTCTTCGACGGCGTGATGAACCCCGACAACGAAGAGTTCAAATACTACTATCCCACGGCTTGCCTCGTGACAGGTCCCGACATCATTTTCTTCTGGGTGGCTCGTATGATTATGGCCGGCTATGAATATGCCGGTAAGTTCCCCTTCCGCGACGTCTATTTTACGGGTATCGTTCGCGACAAACTCGGTCGAAAGATGTCGAAGCAACTCGGTAACTCGCCCAATCCGCTCGATCTCATTGCCAGCTATGGTGCCGATGGTGTGCGTATGGGTATGATGCTCTCGGCTCCTGCCGGCAACGACATTCTCTTTGACGAGTCGCTCTGTGAGCAGGGACGCAACTTCTGCAACAAAATCTGGAATGCCTTCCGTTTGGTCAAAGGCTGGCAAGTGGACGACAAGGCCGAGACCCCGGCTGTGGCCGCTGCCGCAGTGGAATGGTTTGGCGCCCAGTTGCGTGAGAGCGCAGCACGCATTGCCGACCTCTATTCTAAATACCGCATCTCGGAAGCTTTGATGGAGGTGTACCGCCTTTTCTGGGACGAGTTCTCGGCTTGGTATCTCGAACTGGTCAAGCCGGCTTATGGTGCGGCCATAGACGGTGCCACACTGCGAGCCACACTCGACTTCTTCGACGACCTGCTCCACCTGCTCCATCCCTTTATGCCTTTCATCACCGAAGAAATTTGGCAAAACCTCGCTCCGCGCCAAGACGGCGAAAGCCTCATGGTGTCGCCGCGCACTGTGGCTGCACCGTTCGACACCGACCCTGCCCTGCTCGCCGATTTTGCTCAGGTGAAACAACTCATCACAGCCATTCGTGGTGTGCGTGCCTCTAAAGGGTTGCCTCAGCGCGAACCGCTCCACGTCACCGTGACCGGCGCCAACCCTATTGCCGCTTACGACGAACTCGTGGCAAAAATGGCTATGGTGGCCGAGATCAAGGTTGTGGCCGAAGCCGGCAAAGACGCCGCCACTTTTATGGTAGGCACCACCGAATATGCCGTATGCCTTGAAGGCCTTGTCGACAAGGACGCCGAGATTGCCAAGGCTCAAGCCGAACTCAAACATCTCGAGGGCTTCCTCGCCGGCGTGGAGAAAAAACTCAGCAACGAGCGCTTCGTGGCCAATGCCCCCGAGGCCGTCGTGGCTATGGAACGCAAGAAAAAGCAAGACGCTGAAACCAAAATCGCCGTATTGCGCAAGACTCTTCAAAACCTCGGTGCATAAGTCCCTATGGTTTGATAATATCTACATTAAAAGGTGCAACGATGTGTCACGTCGTTGCACCTTTTTTGGTTACGCGCCCGTTGTTGTTGATATTGGAGCGGCCAAGCAGGCCTTATGTCGTCGCGCAAAAAAACCCCAAATTCAATCTCAAAATAGACGCCCCGACTCGTAATATCGCTTGCCTGGTTGACCTTTTTGTTATTTCTCAATATGTCGGAGCACACCCAAATTATTGGCCAGTTGCTCCACACTGCTGGCCCCAACGAGCACAGAGGTGACAGAGCGGTGTTGCAAAATCCAAAGCAGTGAGGCCTCGGCCAAAGTGAGCCCCTGGGTTTTAGCTTCTTCATTCCACACGTTGAGCTGGTTGAGCAATTCGGGCGTCAGCATTTCTGGTTTGAGAAAACGGCCTTGTGTCATGCGACTGTTTGCGGGTATGCCGTGCAGATAGCGGTCGGTAAGCAAACCTTGAGCCAGAGGCGAGAACGAGATGAAGCCGATGCCGCGCTCTTGACAAAAATCATTGATGCCCTCAATGACGGGAGCTTGATCGAGCCGATTGAGTCGACCTTGATAAATGAGCAGTGGGGTGTCGTGACGGGCCAAATAGTCGACGGCAAAACGCGTGGCCTCAAGCGGCCAACGGGAGATACCGAGATAGAGCGCCTTGCCTGCACGCACGATGTCGACCATCGCTTGAAGGGTCTCTTCGAGCGGTGTGGCTGGGTCGTAACGGTGGCTATAGAAAAGGTCGACATAGTCTAACCGCATACGCCGAAGGCTCTGGTCGAGACTGGCCATCAGCGATTTGCGCGAACCCCAGTTGCCGTAAGGCCCCGCCCACATCTCATAGCCGGCCTTGGTGCTGATGAAAAGTTCGTCGCGGTAGGTCTTAAAATCGTCGTTCATCAGGCGGCCTAATGTCTCTTCGGCACTGCCCGGTGGTGGGCCGTAGTTGTTGGCGAGGTCGAAATGCGTGATGCCGTGGTCGAAAGCATAGCGGGCAATCCGGCGCTGAAGGGCAAAGTCGCCTTCAGCACCAAAATTGTGCCAGAAACCCAGACTCACTTTGGGCAACATCACGCCGCTACGACCGCAGCGGGCATAGACCATGCCGTTGGTGTAGCGTGTGGAGTCGGCTGTGAAGATAGGAGTTGATGTGGACATTTCTCAAAAAATAAGGTGATTGAGACGTGACGGATGTGATTGAAACGTGACGGATGTGACTGAATCATTCAATCACAGCAATTGCCGGAATATCAATGACTTATGAGGCCTGTGATTGTGTGATTGGGAAAAAGGTAACAATTAGCGTATAAGTGAGCGCAGAATTATGCCGAACGTCTCAGATAATCTCGAAGAAATTATCGTATAAGTGAGCGCAGAATTATGCCGAACGCCTCAGATAATTTCAACGAAATTTTTGGGGAAGAGAATAGAGCATTTAGCGGTCTGATTAAATAATGTGTGACGACCCAGAACTGCGGTCTTCCATCATTTCACGCGTTGAGCGTCGCGGTTTTTCCACTACCGGCAATTTGAGCGAAGGTGTCTTAATCTTCTCAATCTGCTCAATGACCCCACCGCCGCCAAAGAAATCTTCCAACAAACTGCCCGACGATTGACGGAAAGAGACTATGGCCTCATAGGTGAGTTCAGGCATCATCACGTCGGCATTGCCCGTTGGTACCACCGAATATGACGCTACCACCAAGCGGTAGTATATCTTGCCGTCTTCGCGCACACGATTTTGGCTGAGCCGGCCACCGGTGGGTAAGTGTCGGAATTTGGCGTTTTTCACCTTTTTCAATTTGGCGTCTTGGGCGATGCCGGAGAATGGGGCAGTTGAATAGAGCACGTATGACACCACCAAACTGTCGCCGCGGTAAATTTGCTCTGCCCTCGCCTCAATGCGGCCGAAGGTTTCGACCTTTTGTTTCGGTTTGTCGGCCAGCGCGCTCAGACTGGTGAGCAACAGTATGGCAATACAACCTAACCTGTGGCGAAATATTGCTGATAAAGACATAAGATAGTGCTGATGATTAACAATAAAGACGATGAAATGGCTACGGCTCAAAGTTTCTCACACTCGTCGAGCCAAGCTTTCGACACCGCATCGGTGGGCATACGCCAATCGCCGCGCGGACTGAGTGAGCAACTGCCCACCTTAGGCCCGTCTGGCAGACAACTACGTTTGAACTGCTGATTAAAGAAACGACGATAAAATGTGGTGAGCCAGTGTTTTATCGTGTCTCTTTCGTAAGTCTTCACGCGCTTGTCGGCACCGCTGAAAGCGTGGCAGGCGAGATAGAAAATCTTGGATGGCTTGAAGCCGAATCGCAAGACGTAATAGAGGAAAAAGTCGTGTAGTTCGTAGGGCCCGACGAGGTCTTCGGTCTTTTGGGCAATCTGGTCGCCCTCTTCGGCCGGTATGAGTTCGGGGCTGATGGGAGTGTCGATAATGTCGAGAATGGTTTTTCGCGAAAACTCGTCGGCAGCTGTCATAGCCACATGGTTGACGATGAAGCGCACGAGGGTCTTGGGCACAGAGCCATTGACGCCATACATGCTCATGTGGTCGCCGTTGTAGGTGGCCCAGCCCAGTGCCAGTTCGCTCAAGTCGCCCGTGCCCACAACGATGCCGCCCATTTGGTTCGCCGCATCCATAAGTATTTGTGTGCGCTCTCGCGCTTGTCCGTTTTCAAAGGTAACGTCGTGCACTTTGCTGTCGTGACCCAAATCTCGGAAATGCACCTCACAGGCATCGACGATGTTGATTTCGCGAATGGTGATGCCTAAGCTCTTCATCAAATCGATGGCATTGCGATAGGTGCGACCTGTGGTGCCGTAGCCCGGCATGGTGATGCCGACAATGCCTCTGCGGTCGAGGCCGAGGCGGTCGAATGCGTGCACACAGACCAAGAGAGCCAGTGTAGAGTCGAGTCCGCCGCTGATGCCGACGACCACCGTTTTGCAACCGATGTGTTCAATGCGGCGAGCCAGTCCGTTGCTTTGCATAAAGAGAATTTCTTCGCAACGCTCATCGAGTGCATTGCCCGTGGGCACAAAAGGTAGTGGGTCGACAGAGCGTGTCAAAGTGAAGCGCTCATTGGCCGTCGTGGTGAGTTCGTTTTCGTCGATTTCTATGGTAATGGTCTTGAAGTCTGATTGCAGGCGGCGTGAGTCGGCAAACGAAGTGTTCAAGCGTCGCTCCACGCGCAACCGTTCCACATCGATTTCAGACACTGTGAGTTGGTTGTCCATTTCAAAGCGGTTGCCTTCGGCCAGTAGGTGACCGTTTTCGGCAATATAGGCACGACCTGCAAACACCAGGTCTTGGCTGCTTTCGCCCCACCCGCTTCCGCTGTATACATAGCCGGCCAAACAACGCGCACTTTGTGTCTCGACGAGGCGGCGCAGATAGGTGGCCTTGCCCACGAGTTCGTTGCTGGCGCTGAGATTGAAAATGATTTCGGCACCGGCCACACTCAAAGCCGCACTGGGTGGCGTCACGGCCCAAAGGTCTTCACACAACTCAATGCCAAACTTCACGCCGGCATAAGTGAAGACGAGGTGCGAACTGAGCGGGATGTTTTGTCCGCAAAATTGCACCATGGCATCCGTCGGTAGCGTCGGGGCTGGCGTAAACCAGCGTTTTTCATAAAACTCTTTGTAGTTGGGCAAGAAGGTTTTGGGCACAAAGCCCCAAACCTTGCCATGTCGCAAAACGGCTCCACAGTTAAAGAGCATGCCGTTGTAGACCACCGGCAGGCCGACAATGCTGATGACGTCGACATTGCGCGAGAATTCCATCAGGCGCAGCAGGGCCGCCTCGCTCTCTTCGAGCAGCGTTTGCTGAGCAAAGAGGTCTTGGCAGGTGTAGCCGGTGAGTCCCAATTCTGGGAAGCAGACGATTTCCACGCCGAGGCTGTCGGCACGCACCATAAGGTCTTGCATCTGTTCGATGTTGTAGTGACAGTCGGCAACGTGCAGACGAGGCACAGCAGCAGCGACTTTTATAAAACCATTTTGCATAGTGGCGATTGCGTTTTTTGTTGATAAAAACAAAATGCCGACACCTCTCGCCTGACGGTAAAATACCGCAGGGAGGGAGAATGTCGGCATTAAAGGGATGAGTCTTTATTTTTCGGCAGAACGGATTTCGAGCATCAGTTCGTCGAGTTGCTTGTCGTCGACGGCAGAGGGTGCATCGAGCATCACGTCGCGGCCGGAATTGTTTTTGGGGAATGCAATGCAGTCGCGAATGCTGTCGAGGCCGGCAAAGAGCGACACGAAACGGTCGAGGCCATAGGCCAAACCACCGTGGGGAGGTGCGCCGTATTTGAAGGCATTCATCAAGAAGCCGAACTGCTCTTGTGCCTTTTCGGGTGTGAAGCCGAGCACCTTGAATATTTTGGCCTGAAGCACGGCGTCGTGGATACGAATGCTACCGCCGCCCACTTCAACACCATTGCAAACCATGTCGTAGGCATCGGCCAATACAGAAGCAGGGTCGGTGTCGAGTTTGTCTATGTCGGAAGGCTTGGGTGAGGTGAAGGGATGGTGCATGGCCATGAGTCGGCCCTCTTCGTCACTCCATTCAAACATCGGGAAGTCGACCACCCAGAGCAGGGCAAACTTGTTTTTGTCGCGCAGACCGAGACGTGAACCCATCAGCAGACGGAGCTCGCAGAGTTGCTTGCGTGTCTTCATGGCGTCAGGGCCTGAAAGAATGAGAATGAGGTCGCCGGGTTTGGCATTCATAGTCTCTTTGAGGCGGTTGAGCACTTCGGGCGTGTAGAACTTGTCTACGCTGCTCTTCACCGTGCCGTCTTCTTGCACGCGGGCATAGACCAAACCTTTGGCGCCAATCTGTGGCGACTTGACAAAGTTGGTGAGCTCGTCGAGTTGTTTGCGGGTGTATGACGCACAGCCTTCGGCACAGATGCCACCGATGTATTCGGCTTCGTTGAAGACGGCAAATTCGCCGGTGCCTGAAAGCACGTCTTTGAGTTCGACAAATTCCATGCCGAAACGCATATCGGGTTTGTCGGAGCCAAAGCGGCGCATGGCTTCGCTCCACGGCAGACGGATGAAGGGTTGCTCGCCAAGGTCGTAGCCTCTCACCTCTTTGAAGAGATATTTGGTCATTTCTTCAAAAATAGAGATGATATCGTCTTGCTCTACGAAAGACATTTCGCAGTCTATCTGAGTGAACTCGGGTTGGCGGTCGGCTCTGAGGTCTTCATCGCGGAAGCATTTCACAATTTGGAAATAGCGGTCCATGCCGGCTACCATGAGCAACTGTTTGAGCGTTTGCGGACTTTGAGGCAAGGCATAGAACTGTCCCGGATTCATGCGTGAAGGCACGATAAAGTCGCGGGCGCCTTCGGGAGTTGAGCCCACGAGCACGGGCGTTTCAATCTCGAGGAAACCTTTGTTGTCGAGGAAGTGGCGCACGGCGAGACAGAATTTGTGACGCAACTCGATATTTTGGCGCACGGGTGTGCGGCGCAGGTCAAGGTAGCGGTATTTCATGCGCAGCTCGTCGCCACCGTCGGTGTGATCTTCAATGGTGAAGGGGGGCACTTCGGAGGCGTTGAGCACTTGCAACTCATCGACAAGAATTTCGATGTCGCCGGTGGGTATCTTGGCATTTTTTGCAAAACGCTCATTGACGGTGCCTTTCACTTGAAGCACGAATTCACGTCCCAATTTGCCGGCTTGCTCACACAGGGCGGGGTTTTTCTGTTCGTCAAATACGAGTTGGGTGATGCCGTAGCGGTCGCGGAGGTCTACAAACGTGAGTGCACCCATTTTGCGTGTGCGTTGCACCCACCCAGCCAGCGTGACTTGTTGGCCTACGTGGTCAATGCGCAACTCTCCACAAGTTTTAGTTCTATACATAATATATAATAGGAGTATTGTTTGGTATTCTTGAATGAGTTATGCAAAATTACAACATTAGTCGGAATTTGGCCTTTTCTTTTGCTCTATTTCGCTTTTAGCCGGTCTTCGTAAGCAGCAATGGCAGCCTCTACCGTCTTGACGGCTTCGCTCAGTGGGAAAGGCAGTTCGCCGCCAGAGGCATTGAGGTGTCCGCCACCGTTGAAAAACCTCGCTGCCATTTCGTTGCAAGGAAAATCGTCGACCGAACGCAGCGACACGCGCACCACGTCTTTCTCTGTGTCTTCTCGTAACGAGACGCTCAGTTTCATCCCTTTCACTTGCAGCGGCATATTGACCAATCCTTCGGCATCGCCTCGCAGATAGTTGAAGCGCTTCATCTCTTCGCGTGTGATGGTGAAAAGGCTTGCGCGATGGCCACAATAAAACTGCAGTTTCTCGTTCATCACATAGCCCACGAAGCGCAGGCGATGTTCGGAATAATTATAGTAAACGTGGCGATAAATTCTGTCTTTGTCAATCCCTTTGGCCAGCAGGCGGGCAATAATGACGTAAACCTCAGAGCGTGAGGAATTATAGGCAAAGGCGCCTGTGTCGGTCATCATTCCGGTGTAGAGACAAGCGGCTGCCGAGCGGCTTATTCGCTCGTAGCCTCCCAGTTCGTCTATGACACGGAACACCAGTTCGCAGGTTGAGCACGCTTGGGGCAGAGACACGATAACGTCGGCCACTGCGGGGTCAGGGTCAAGATGATGGTCAATGCAGATGCGTTTGGCTTTTGCTGCGGCCACCACCGCGCCCATCTCTGCCATTCGGCTGAGTTGACCGAAATCAAGACACACGATGAGGTCGGCTTCTTTGATGAGTTGACGGGCTTCGGACTCGCGTTCTTCAAAAATGATGGTGTCTGCCGCGCCCGGCATCCAACGCAGGAAATCGGGGAAAGCTGTGGGGAAAATGATGTTGACTTGTTTGCCGATTTTGCGGAGATATTCGGCCATGCCGAGCGACGAGCCAACGGCGTCGCCATCGGGTCCGCGATGAGCGCAGACCACGCAGCGTCGTGCAGACTTGACAAGCTGCATCAACTGAATGAGTTGTGTCGGCGTGAGTATTTGTGGGATGTCCATTGGGAAAAAGAGTCAAAATGACAAGAAGCGACTAACGGCTCAAGGCTTTGAGTGCGGCAATTTCGGCCTGAGGGTCGGCGGCCTTGAACACGGCGCTACCGGCCACAAGCACATCGGCCCCTGCTTCAACGAGCCATTGGCCTGTGGTTTGGTTGACCCCACCGTCTATTTCGATTAAAGCCGTTGCACCGCTTTCGTCGATGAGGCGGCGTAGGCGTTTGGTTTTTTCAAGAATATGATGAATGAACTTTTGGCCGCCAAAGCCCGGATTGACCGACATGAGCATCACCAAGTCCAGCTCGCCGATGATGTCGGTGAGCAATTCCACCGGTGTGTGGGGATTGAGGGTCACGCCGGCCATCATGCCGGCCTCCTTGATGCCCGTCACCACGCGGTGAAGGTGGGTGCAGGCTTCATAGTGCACGTTCATCACCTTGGCACCGAGTGCCGCTACTTGAGCAGTGAACTTCTCTGGCCGCTCAATCATCAAATGCACGTCGAGCGGTTTGGTTGCGGCCTTGGCCATAGCTTCCATCACAGGGAAACCAAACGAAATATTGGGCACAAACACGCCGTCCATCACGTCGAGGTGATACCAGTCGGCCTGGCTGTCGTTGAGCATTTTGATGTCGCGTTCCAAGTGACCGAAATCGGCCGAGAGCAGTGAGGGGGATACTAATGGCATAGCGGTTGATAAGGTTGAAGTGAAAGTTGATGCTTTATTATTAAAAGCTTTGTTATTATGCGTTTAGGTGCTTGAGGAAGTTGATGAGTTCGGCCTTAATCTCACTCTCGCCGGCCGTGGGTTTGGCTTCGGCATACCATGCCTTGAAGGCTTCGGCTGCCGAGGTTTTCATTTGTGCCCTTCCGGCTTTCACGCCGCTGGTGTATTGGGTGTAGGGCAAGAGATTGCGGTTGTAGTTGCCGTCGCTCATGGTTTATGTTGTCAATAATTGAGAAAACGTTGATGCTCTGTCTTATGGCAGTTTGGGGAATTGTTTGAAGTTGGGTTTACGTTTTTCGAGGAAGGCGCGTCCCCCTTCTTGGGCTTCGTCGAGCATATAATAGAGCATAGTGGCGTCGCCGGCGAGCTCTTGGATGCCGGCTTGTCCGTCGAGTTCGGCGTTGAGTCCTGCCTTAATCATTCGCAGCGCCAGTGGCGAGT
This sequence comes from Prevotellamassilia sp., assembly GCA_018383375.1. Taxonomy (GTDB): domain Bacteria; phylum Bacteroidota; class Bacteroidia; order Bacteroidales; family Bacteroidaceae; genus Alloprevotella. The sequence continues at coordinate 12,961 of JAHAWW010000039.1, forward strand.
GTTGCATCATGGTCTCGGCCCATTCCACCACCTCGTCTTCAAGTCTTTCGGCGGGCACCACTTTGTTGACCATTCCCATTTGTTCTGCCTCTTGGGCAGAGTATTGACGGCAGAGGAACCATATCTCACGGGCTTTTTTCTGTCCGACGATGCGTGCCAGATAAGACGAGCCGAAGCCTGCGTCAAACGAGCCTACTTTCGGGCCGGTTTGTCCGAAAATGGCCGTGTCGGCAGCAATGGTGAGGTCGCAAACGAGATGTAACACGTGTCCGCCGCCTATGGCATAACCATTGACCATGGCAATGACAGGCTTGGGTAGTGAGCGAATTTGTTTCTGCACATCGAGCACGCTGAGTCTGGGCACGCCTTGGCCGTCGACGTATCCGCCACGGCCTTTCACGTGCATATCGCCACCTGCACAAAATGCTTTGTCGCCGGCCCCTGTGAGCACCACCACTGAGATGTCGCTCATTTCGCGGCAAAGGCGTAGGGCGTCACTCATTTCGGCTGTGGTGAGCGGTGTGAAGGCGTTGCGATAGCGGGGGCGGTTGATGGTGATGCGAGCAATGCCGTCGTAGGCATCAAAGAGTATTTCCTCGTAGGTCTTGATAGTGGTCCAGTTTCTCATATTATCGTTGTTTTTTTAGTCTTGTCGACTCATTTTGACTTCAAGCACCACGGGCCTCTCAGATTTGACGGTGAGCAGCCAGTCGAGATTGTTGGCCAGCGTGGGGTGGTTGTTGTCTGTGCGTTTATAGGTGAGCCCGAAAGTTTCGGCTGTGCCTTCGGCCGTGGCGTGATGGCTTCCGGCAATGAGGTGCGGTGTGGCCGGTGAGGCCGAGAGTCCCGGCAGATGGTCGAAGATGCCGCCGTGACTGTCGTTCATCACGACAATGCGCAATCGGCCGTCGAGCGACTCTGTCCAGAGAGCGTTTTGGTCGTAGAAAAAACTCAGGTCGCCTGTGATGAGCAGCGACAGCGCGTCAGAAGCGAGGCTGTAGCCGGCGGCCACCGACACTGACCCTTCAATGCCGTTGACGCCTCGGTTGCACAAGATGCGCAGCCCTTTTCCGTCGACGAAAGGGGCCATGGCCCGCACCGACGTACTGTTGGCCAGGTGGAGGGTGAGCGGTTGTTGGCCGTGTCGTTTTGCCGACGAGATGATGCTTGACATCAACTCTTCGGCCGGTGTGTGGGGCTGATAGTCTTCAGCCATTTGGTCTATTTCGTCAGCAAGTGTGCCGACCGCCTTGTGGCTTAGTGAATTCTGTGCGGCCAATTGTTTCAGCGCTTCTTCGGGCGCACATTGCACCACGCCACAGAGAGCTCCGAAGGTGTCGGGCATTTCGCCGCCGGGGTCAATGCGCCACACGCAGAGGTTTCGAGTGGTTCTCAATTTCTGCTTCAAAGCCTTTCCAGTCAGAGCCCCACCGATGTGTATCACCAGGTCGGGCGAGAGCTTGTCGACGAGTTGTGGTAGGCGTTCCAGCATAGCCATGCGGCGGCTGAGCGGCACGGAGGCCACGATGTCGGGGACGACGAGTAGCGAGCGTTGGCTATCTATCTCACTGACCCAATCGGCCACGCTGTCGCCTTGGTCCAAGTGTCCCATTACGAGCATTGGCAGACGTGCCGCCCGGATGGCAGAGATTAACTCTTGAGGCAGAGGCGTAGCTGTATGGGGAGAGAAAAGACGTATGGGATGAATGGCCGGCAGATGAGGCGTGGTGAACGAAAAGAGCGGTTCACTGATGGGCACGTTGATATGTGCCGGTCGGCCGCCGTCTCTCGTGAGCGCGGCCAAGGCCCGGCTGACCGTCTGCCTGAGCCAAGTGGTGTCGGTTGGGTCGCTTGGTTCGGCGAGTTGAAAGGTCTCGGTGTAGGGCTGCAGTGCACCTTGCTGGACGATGGTCTGTCCGTCGAGTTGTCCAATCATTTGTGGCGGTCGGTCGGCCGAGATGACGAGCAGCGGTGCGTTGCGGTGGTAGGCCTCGGCAACGGCCGGAAGTGTGGCCAGCAGGGCCGAACCTGAGGTGACGCAGACGGCTGCCGGTCGGCGTCGGGCCAGCGTCATTCCAAG
>JAHAWW010000040.1 GCA_018383375.1 Prevotellamassilia sp.
GCCTCGCCTTTCGTTGGTACACTCTCAGGGGTTCGAACACTGGACCCACTGATTAAGAGTCAGTTGCTCTACCAACTGAGCTAAGAGTGCATCTGAGTGGATGTTCAAAAAAAAGGACGGCGTGGTGTCTGTGCCAACCGGTGTACACTCTCAGGGGTTCGAACCCTGGACCCACTGATTAAGAGTCAGTTGCTCTACCAACTGAGCTAAGAGTGCGTAGCCGTTTCTTTTTTTGCGACTGCAAAGGTAGTTCTTTCGCTTGAAACCACAAAGGTTTTGGCTGTTTTTTTCGTAACCGGCGACTGGGTGCCTGCGACAAAAGAACTCCCCCACCCTTCGGCCGCCTACGGCAATGACTTTGTTCAAAAGGCAGGATGCTGTGTGACAAAACCTCACACGTTTTATCTATTTTGAATACATTTTGACATTCTCCCGCAATAGAAGGTCGAAATCATTAGATTTGTTAATCCCGGGATGTAATGTATTGGTAGTCAACCTATAAGGCATAAATATTTTTCAAAAAAGCACAAAAAACGCACGAAAAGGCGCGGAAATCACTCTCGAAACGGAGCAAAACTTACTTGCCATAAGGACAGTTTTCACTGAAAGTAACGCAAAAATTCCTGTCCTTAGCCCCGTAACGCCTTGAAACACAAAAAAAGAGGCCGCCAGGCCTCCCTCATCTTATTTCCTACGTCAAAGATAAACCTAAATCGGGAGGCGACAAAATGACAAAACACGGCGCCGTTTTTTATTGGGCATTCCGCTCGCCTTGCACTATCTTCACATAAAACGGGCTACAGATTGGCAATGTTAAAATAAAACAAGTTTTATTTGTCATTCCGCTCGTCATGCACTAACTTTGCTTGATAAATGTAAATACGCGCCCGCACGCGTGAAAAACACGAAAAAACCTACCATATAAATTATGAACCGAATAATAGAAAAGAGCCAGTTCTCTGAAAACGTATTCCGCTTTGTCGTCGAAGCACCACTCATCGCACGTGCACGCAAAGCCGGACATTTTGTCATCGTCCGCACCGACCCACACGGCGAACGTATGCCCCTGACCATTGCTGAAGCCGACCCCGAAAAAGGCTACATCACGCTCGTGGTGCAGCGAGTGGGCGTTTCGTCGGACAAACTCTGTGCGCTCAAAGCCGGCGATATGCTCGCCGACGTGGTGGGACCGCTCGGCAAAGCCACACACATCGAGAAGTTCGGCACCGTGGTCTGTGCCGGTGGCGGCGTGGGCACCGCTCCCATGCTCCCCATAGTCCAGGCCCTACACAAGGCCGGCAACAAAGTGATTGCCGTGATTGCCGGACGCTCTAAAGAACTCGTCATTCTGGAAAAAGAAATGCGCGAAAGCGCCGACGAGGTCATCGTCATGACCGACGACGGTTCGTATGGCCGCAAAGGACTCATCACCGAAGGCGTGGAAGAGGTAATCAAACGCGAGAAGGTGGACAAATGTTTTGCCATCGGTCCGGCCATTATGATGAAATTCGTCTGCCTGCTTACGAAAAAATATGACATACCGACCGACGTTTCGCTCAACACCATCATGGTGGACGGCACGGGCATGTGTGGCGCCTGCCGCATCTCCATCGGTGGTGTGACCAAGTTTGTTTGTGTAGACGGCCCCGAATTTGACGGCCATCAGGTTGACTTCGACGAGATGCTGGGACGCATGAAGGCTTTCAAAGAAGAGGAGACCTACGCCCGCGCACACGAAGACCTCACACACACCTTGCCCGAAGAGCCTTGTCGCGCGCAGAAGGCAGAAACGACTACAGCCGAAAACGCTGCGCCCACACAAGAAGACCCGTCGAGAGACGCCGAATGGCGCGTGGCACTGCGCAAAGCCATCAAGCCTAAAGAACGTATGGCCATTGCCCGTCACGACCCAAAAGAATTGGCACCCGAATATCGCGCACGCCAACTCAAAGAAGAAGTGACTGGCGCGCTCGACGCCGAAAGCGCACAAAGCGAGGCCTCACGATGCTTGGATTGCGCCAACCCCGGCTGTGTGCAGGGCTGCCCCGTAGGCATCGACATTCCGCGCTTCATCAAACACATCGAACAAGGCGATCCGCTCGCCGCAGCCCGCACGCTCAAAGAGTCGAGCGCACTGCCGGCAGTGTGTGGCCGCGTTTGCCCGCAAGAGAAACAGTGTGAAAGCCGATGCATCCACCTCAAAACAGGCGGCCGCGCCGTGGCCATTGGTCACCTTGAACGTTACGCCGCCGACTATGAACGCCAACACGGTTCTCAAGACAATGTCTGCCCCGCACCGTCAAATGGTCGCAAGGTGGCAGTGGTGGGCAGTGGTCCCGCCGGTCTGAGTTTTGCCGGCGACATGGCAGCCCGTGGCTATGAAGTGACGGTGTTTGAAGCACTGCACGAGATTGGCGGCGTATTGAAATACGGCATTCCTGAATTCCGTCTGCCCAACGAAATCGTAGAGCACGAGGTGCAGGCTCTGTCGCGCCGCGGCGTGAAATTTGTCAAAGACTGCATCGTGGGCAAAACCGTCAGCATCGACTCGCTGCGCCAAGAAGGCTATGAAGGCATATTTGTGGCCTCGGGTGCAGGCTTGCCCAACTTTATGGGCATCCCCGGCGAAAATGCCGTAGGCGTGATGTCGTCAAACGAATACCTCACCCGCGTCAACCTGATGGACGCCTCCAACCCCTCGAGCGACACGCCGGTGCCTATGGCTAAACACGTGGCCGTGGTGGGCGGCGGCAACACAGCCATGGACTCTGTGCGCACGGCGCTGCGCTTGGGTGCCGAGACGGCCACTATCATCTACCGCCGCTCTGAGGCTGAAATGCCGGCACGCCTCGAAGAGGTGCGCCATGCCAAAGAAGAGGGCGTGAAATTCCTCACCCTCCACAATCCACTGGAATACATCGCCGACGAAAACGGACGGGTGAAACAAATCAAACTCCAAAAGATGGAACTCGGCGAACCCGACGCCAGCGGTCGCCGACGCCCCGTGCCCATTGAAGGCGGCATCGAAATCATCGACGCAGACCTTGTGGTGGTGAGCATCGGCGTTTCGCCCAACCCCATCGTGCCGACATCGGTCGAAGGACTTGAATTGGGACGAAAAGGCACCATTGCCGTCGACGACAATATGCAGAGTTCCATCCCCACGCTCTATGCCGGTGGCGACATTGTGCGTGGTGGTGCCACGGTCATCTTGGCCATGGGCGACGGTCGCCACGCGGCCGCGGCTATGCACGAGAGCCTCAGCAAGCAATAAGTTCCTCACACTGTCTGACACTACAGACACAAGCATAAACAATCCGCCCACGATGACTAAGGTCAACGTGGGCGGATTACTTATAAGTTTAAGATGTGCGCAGAGGCACAACAGTTTGTTTCAAACAAAAGCCTCACTTGGCGGCATTGAGTTTGCGCAACTCGCGCCGGAGGTTCTGACACATGACACCGTTACCCATCTGACGATAACGGTCAAGCACATACTTGAGCGCCATGATGTTTTCGCTACAATTGGTGTTTTGTTTCATAATCATTCCTTTCTTTTTTGTGCGGACGGTTTGCCTCGCACGTTGTTTAGTGTCTTGTCTTAGTTTTACATGGGCAAAGTTACGACGTCTACAGCCAATAAAAAAGCACTTGGACGAAACTTAACCGAAAATTAGCACGCAAACGGCCAAATTGGCAACCGCGGTTGACGAAAAATAGCCCACTTTGCCACAAAACGCGCAAGAGAACCGTTAAAAAGTTACACTGAAAGCCCAAAAAATTCAATCAAAGATGCGATTTCTTCAAAAAAGTTTGGCCAATCTGACGAAACGCCGAACTTTGCATTTGTAGAACAACGGGAAACAACCGAAACACTTTATCTACAAACTTCAAAAACGAACCGACTATGAAAAAACTGTTGCTCACCCTGATGCTTTCGGCCGTATGTTTTATGGCCAAGGCTATAAACTATGAAGACGCACGCCGGGAGGCTTGGTTCCTCACCGACAAAATGGCCTATGAACTTAATCTGACGTCTGAACAATACGACAGAGCCTATCAGATTAACTTGGACTATCTCTTGAGCCTCAACACGGCGGCAGACTGCTACGGCTATTACTGGACCTACCGCGACACAGACTTGCGCTGCATCTTGTCTTCGTGGCAATATGCACTCTATTCCACACTCGACTATTTCTACCGCCCAGTGAGATGGTTGCGCTCAGCCTGGTATTACCCCATCTGCGCCCATTACCGCCGTGGCTACTATTATTTTGACCGCCCCACCCTCTACGTGAGTTATCATGGCGGCATGTGGCACCGCCGAGGCCACAACGACCCCAGTCCTTACCGCCACTATGCCTACAGACCGGCACCCGGACTGCGCGACCACTACCACAGCCACCACGGCAAACCGGCCTATCGTCCCGAGCCCGGACGTCCTGGACACGGACGCCCCGGAAACGGACGCCCCGGACACGGCCGCTATGTGGGCAACGAAAAACCAAACCGCCCCACACCTTCACGCCCCGACAACAACAGTGCTGCACCTTCACGCCCCGGCAACAACAGTGCTGCACCCTCACGCCCCGGCAACAACACGTCAAACTCTGGCCGTGGGGTGACCAGCCCCGAAAACAATCGGCGCATCAATATTGAACGCCAATCGAGCTTGCGACCCTCGCAGACAAGGCCTTCACAAAATCGCACCACGTCGAGAGAGGTGACGCCAAGCCGCACCGGCGGTGGCACCTACACCAGCCCGGGACGAAGCAACTCGAGCGCAAGCCGCCCCTCAAGAAGCTTTGACAACTCAAGTTCTTCTCGCTCAAATTCGGGCAAAGTGTCGTCTAGCTCGCGCAGCACCTCACGCAGCAGCAGCTCGCGCCAATTTGGCAACGGACGCTGACCTAAGCACAGACGTTTTGACGCCATTCATACATCACTAAAAAAGTCCTGCAAACCGCTCTTTGGCTTGCAGGACTTTTTGTATTGATGGTTGTCACTCTCACGGAGAGTCAATGGCGGTTGGCCCGCTTGCGGCGATAGTCGGCCTTCATCTTGGCCGCGCCGGAGCCGTGAGAACCGGTGACAAATTTCTTCTTTTTGGCCTTCGTCTTGACGCCACCGGCCGAAGATTTGGGTCCGGCCTTGGCTCCTTTGAAAACAAGGCCGCCGGTCATGGCCTGCCTCACCTCGTCGGCAGAGACGTGGCGACCGGTCGTGAGTTGGGGGTCTGTGTTTTCTGTCATAAACCTATGTTGATTAGATTAGTGATGGAACAAACGAATGCCGGTGAAGGTCATCGCGATGCCATATTTGTCGCAAGTGGCAATGACATGGTCGTCGCGCACACTGCCGCCGGCCTGTGCCACATAGGCTACGCCGCTCTTGTGTGCTCGCTCGATGTTGTCGCCAAAGGGGAAGAAGGCGTCCGAACCCAGACAAACGCCCGTATTCTGGGCAATCCAGGCTTTCTTTTCCTCCATGGTGAGCACCTCGGGACGCTCGGTGAAGAAGGCACGCCAGTTGTCTCCGGCCAAGACATCGTCGTGGTCTTCAGAGATATAGATATCGATGGTGTTGTCGCGGTCGGCGCGGCGAATTTTTTCAACCCAAGGCAACGCCATCACTTTGGGATGCTGACGCAGCCACCAGATATCGGCTTTGTTTCCAGCCAGACGTGTGCAGTGAATACGGCTCTGCTGTCCGGCACCAATGCCGATGGCTTGTCCGTCTTTGACATAGCAGACCGAATTGCTTTGCGTGTATTTCAAGGTGATGAGCGCAATCTTCAGGTCACGGCGAGCCTCTTCGGGAAAATCTTTGGCCACGGTGGGGATATTGGCAAACAATTCGGCATCGTTGGTCAAATCAATTTCGTTACGCCCTTGCTCAAACGTGACACCAAACACCTGCTTGCGCTCTAAGGGTTCAGGGCGATAGGCAGGATCGATGCGTAGCACGTTGTAGGTGCCTTTACGTTTTTCTTTAAGAATTTCAAGAGCCTCTGGCGTGTAGTCGGGTGCAATCACACCGTCAGAGACTTCACGTTTGATGAGCAGGGCAGTGGCTTTGTCGCACGTGTCTGAGAGGGCAATAAAATCACCATAAGACGACATGCGGTCTGCGCCGCGAGCACGAGCATAGGCCGAGGCTATAGGCGTGAGCGGTTCGGTGATATCGTCCACAAAATAGATTTTGCGGAGCGTGTCGTCAAGCGGTAATCCCACGGCAGCGCCAGCAGGCGAAACGTGCTTGAACGAGGTGGCGGCGGGCAGTCCGGTGGCAGCGTGGAGTTCGCGCACCAGTTGCCAGCCGTTGAGCGCATCAAGAAAGTTGATGTAGCCGGGACGACCGCTCAACACGGTGACGGGCAGTTCACTTCCATCGGCCATAAAAATGCGCGATGGTTTCTGGTTGGGATTACACCCATACTTCAAGGCTAATTCATTCATATTTAATTGGGCTTTTCGGGTTTGCTTATTTGAAATAAAAGCGTCTGCGCTTCATCGCTGCCAGACTTCAAGATAACGTTTGGCCACCTTGTGCATTTCGTGATGGCGCAAGATATATTCGCGGCTTTCGGCGGCAAGACTTGGAATGCGGTCGCGATGACGCACGAGACGACACAGGGCTTCAAAGACACTGCGCTCATTGGGCTGCACGTTGATGATGGGCCTCAGTTCCGTCTCATGAAGCACGGCATAGTTTTCCGGTTCGCCTCCGCCCACGACGACCATGCCACGCGACATAGCCTCGAGCGCATTCATAGCCGGTGTATAAGAATAGAGCTGGTCAAGGATGACGTCGCTCTCACCCAGTAGCCGGCGGTATTCGGCAAAAGGCACAGACTCCACTTTGACCATCTCACATTCGTCTGGAAAGAGCGCCACCACCTTTTCAAGCGCACGCAACATCACGTCGGTGCCTTTATAGACCGAGCGTCCACGCTGTATGCCGATGAAAAAGCGAAGTTTGTCGTGAGGCCGACCGTTGTTGGGCTCCGGCCGTGCCACTTCAGTGTCTATGGGAAAGGGAATGAACGTCTCTTTGTGGGCGAACTCAGCGGCATAGGCGGCGTGGTATTCATAAAGTCCGGAAATGATGCCGTCACAGTCGTTGGCGATGTAACGATTGATTTCGCCTTTAGGGCCTTCGAGCCAATCGCGCCGCCAGATGTCGAGTTCGGGAGAGTCTTTCGGCACAAGCGCCGTGTGGAAGTCGCTGTAACGGAACACATCGGGCGCAAGCGCTGCCTTGGCATAATAATAGTCCATGCCGAAAGCGCAAAGATAAATGCGCTTGTTGTAGCGACGGAGGTAGTCGTAATAAGGTTTGATGCGCTCGCCGCGAAGAGGAAGAAAGACGGGGTTGATGCACTGCACCACGTCGTAGTCTCTGAAAGTCTTGAAGACCGTGCGTAATCTGTTCCAATAGCGAATTTTTGAGACGAATCCACCCATGCGTCGCGACAGGTCAATGTCTCGCGGATAGTTTTTCCATCCGTCGCCGTCGGAGGCGAGCGTCACCTGATGTCCCAGATGTCGCAGAGCCCCGGCCAGTGTGGCGTGGACGTTGCTATAGTCTCCGAGCAGCAATATCTTCATGCCTCAGTCTCAGACTTTTTTCTCTCAGTTAGAAATTCAGCAAAGAGCGTTGCAGCCGTGCGCACCATCTCTGTGCAGGGTCGTTTGGCATAATAGGCCGGTGTACGCGCCTCGGCTTGTGGCGAGGCATCGGTCTGTTCTTTTTTTGTCAAGCCAAGGAGCTCGCCGCAGATGAGCGAACCATTCTCAGCCTTGAAACGTGCGGCGAGTTGTTGCACGGCGGCATAGTTGGCCGATTTGCCTTCGCGGTCGGCCGGATCCGTCGAACCGGTCTCAAGGCCGGTGAGCAGGAACATACCGCAGGCAGCTCCACACGTTTGGCGCATACGGCCAATACCTCCACCAAACGATGCCGACATCTTGAGCGCCTGGTCGGTGGTGAAGTCATAGAGGTCAGCAAAAGCAGCCACTACCGACTGCGAACAATTATAGCCGGAACGAAAAAGTTCCACGGCCTTCGCTATTCTGTCTTCGTACATAAGTGGTTTGTTTTGGTGTGATGGCGTGTATTTGTTTAACTTTGCAAGCAACAAACAATGCCCCATAATGATGAAACGCTACATTTCCATCTCTTTGTCTTTAGCCCTCGGCCTTATGGCTGTTGGGGGCTGCACAGACAGTTTCGACGACCGAATGGTCCATGAAGCCCAATCTTTCACGAAACAGCATTGTCCCAAGCGTCTCGACAACGTCACCACGCTCGACAGCGCCACTTACGACGTAACGAGCCGCACCTATGCGCGCTGGTTTTCACTTTCGCCCGAGGCTGCGGCTGCCACACGGGGGCATGAGGTGAGTGTGCGCCAAGGACTGGTGAGCGAGCTGCTCAGTGACGTGACGCTGAGCGAATGCAAAGCAGAGAAGATTGCATTTCGTTATGTCTACCACAGTGCCGATACGAAGGAGGTCGTGATTGACCTCACCATCACGTCGGCCGACTATGGACAATAAACGAGAGGAGGAGAGAATATGATAAAGCACCCCACCCTGCCATAATAGTAACGGGTGGGAGTGCTTTTTATTGTATGAGAGATATGCTTTGACGCGACAATAAGAAGTCTTGATTGTCCGCGCCGCGCCGGTGTCACTCTGCCGGCTTCATATTGGTGTAGACCGTCTGCACATCGTCAAACTCTTCGAGTCGCTCCACCATCTTGTCGATGCTTTCACGCTCCTCGTCGGTCACGTCTTTAAGGTCGTTGGGGATATAGGTAAACTCGGCACCAATCACTTCAAAACCATTCTCTTCGAGGTGTTTCTGAATTTGGCCGAAACATTTCGGGTCGCCATAAATCGTGATGCTACCTTCCTCTTCGTCTTCGTCAAACTCGTCTTCCACACCATAGTCGATGAGGTCGAGGATGAGTTCGTCCATATCAATGCCGTCTTTTTTCTTGAAAGAAAACACGCTTTTATGGTCGAAGAGATAAGCCAGCGACCCCATTGTGCCGAGGTTGCCGTTGAACTTGTTGAACACTGAGCGCACGTCGCCCACCGTACGTGTTGGATTGTCGGTGAGGGTGTCGACGAATACAGCCACGCCGTGGGGGCCATAGCCCTCATAGGTCATTGTTTTGTATTCGCTCTGGTCTTTACCCATAGCGTTTTTGATGGCACGCTCAATGTTGTCTTTGGGCATATTCTCGCGCTTGGCCGTAGCGATGATGGCACGCAGCGTGGGGTTGTTTTCGGGTTCCGGACCGCCGGCCTTTACGGCCACGGCAATTTGTTTGCCAATTTTAGTGAATGTGCGGGCCATGTGACCCCATCTTTTCATTTTGGCTGCTTTGCGATATTCAAAAGCTCTTCCCATTGTTGATATTGTAAGTGGTTGTTTGTGATATGCAGGAATGTGTTATCTCAGTTTTGCGCCAAGCCCCTTTTCGAGCGCAGCCGTGATTTTCTTCATCACAGCCTCTGTTTGCTTGTCGTTCATGGTCTTGGTCTCGTCTTGCAACATAAAGTTGACGGCATAACTCTTTTTGCCCGGTTCGAGGTTTTTGCCCTCATAGACGTCAAAGAGTTTCACCGTTTTGAGCAATTTGCCACCTGCCGTGCGGCTGATGCGCTCAATGTCGGCAAAGGCCACACCTTTGTCCACAAGCAGTGCCAAGTCTCGGCTCACGGCAGGATATTTGGGCAGTTCGCTGAACGAAACCGTGTTTTTGCGCACACGCTTCATCAAGCGGCTCCAAGCGAAGTCGGCATAAAAGACTTCGGCCGAGAGTTCGGGCATCAGTGCTCTGCGCAGAATGCCGTATTCCACGAGTGTCCGGCCACTGCGGTCTTTCACGGCCAGTGAACGGCTGAATATGTCGTTCTCGCCCTCAGCCTCGACCAGTTCTCCGGGTTTCAGTCCGAGTCGGCTCAAGATGGTTGCCACATAGCCTTTGATTTCGTATGCTGTGCTTTCTTCGTCGGCATGGGCCCAAGAGCCTTCCACACGGTGGCCCGTCAACCAGAGGCCGAGACGATATTCCTCGTGATAAGGAGCCAAAGGCCGGTCAGCTTGTCGGCGGTCAGCGTCGTAGGTGTAGCAGTTGCCCACTTCAAAGAGTTTCAGGTTGGCCTGCTTGCGGTTCACGTTGTGCAGGATGGTTTCCAGTCCGCCGAACACGAGGCTCTGGCGCATCACGCCCAAGTCAGAACTCAGCGGGTTGAGCACTTTCACGAGACGCTCTGCCGGATAACTTTTCAAGTCCTTATAATAAGCCTCGCGGGTGAGCGAGTTGTTGAGAATTTCTCTAAATCCCATGCCCACGAGTTGCTCGGCAATAAGATTTTGCAGTTTGTATGAATGGTCTGCCTCGCCCTTGATGGTCAGGCTCGACTTCACGGCCGAGGGAATCTCGATGTTGTTATAGCCATAAATACGCAAGATGTCCTCGACCACGTCACAAGGCCGCTGCACGTCAACCCTATAAGCCGGCACGCTCAGCGAGAGTCCTTCGGCGTCGTCGGCCGTGATGGTCATTTCGAGCGAAGAGACGATGTCTTTGATTTCTTGGGCAGTGATGTCTTTGCCGATGAGTGCGCGGGCATAATCATAGTCCAAGCGCACGTCGAAGGCTTTGGTCAGGCCCGGCATCTCCACGTCTTTGATGTCCATGGCAATCTGTCCACCCGTAAGATCACGAACAAGGATGGCAGCCAGTTTGAGTGCATAAATTTGTCCGTCGGGGTCGATGCCTCGTTCAAAGCGGAAAGAAGCATCTGTGGCCAAACCGTGGCGTCGCGCACTCTTGCGTATCCAAGTGGGATGGAAATAAGCACTTTCGAGCAGTACGTCGGTAGTCGTTTCATACGTACCCGACCCTTTACCACCAAACACGCCGGCAATACACATTGGCTCTTCGGCATTACAGATGGCCAAGTCGCGCTCAGAGAGTTTATGTTCTACGCCATCGAGCGTGACAAAGGGCGTGCCTTCCGGCATCGTCTTGACCACGACCTTGCGGCCTTTAATCATATCCACGTCGAAGCAGTGCAGGGGTTGGCCGTAGGCCATCATCACGTAGTTCGTCACGTCAACCACATTGTTCACCGGTCTGAGGCCGATGGTCTCGAGTCTGGTCTTGAGCCATTCAGGACTCTCGCCCACATGGCAGCCTTTGAGCGTCACGGCACAATATCTGGGACACGCCTCTGTCTGCTCCACCTCAATGTCGATGTCAAGGTCGTGAGAGTCAACACTGAAAGTGCTCACGTCGTCGCGTTTGAGTTGAGCCGGGCGTCCATCGCGCAGCAGCCAAGCTTTGAGGTCGCGTGCCACGCCGTAGTGTGAGCAGGCATCGGCTCTGTTGGGCGTGATGTCCACTTCGATGACATAGTCGCTCTCCACGTGATAATATTCGGCCGCGGCCATTCCCACGGGCGTGTCTTGTGGCAACACGATGATACCGTCATGGCTTGTGCCCACACCGATTTCATCTTCGGCACAAATCATACCGTGGCTCTCCACGCCTCTGAGTTTTGATTTTTTGATGACAAATTCCTTGTCGCCGTCATAAAGCACGGTGCCGATAGTAGCCACCACCACTTTCTGCCCTTCGGCCACATTGGGCGCGCCGCAGACAATCTGTTTGGTTTCGCCCTCTCCGAGGTCGACTTGACACACGTGCATATGGTCGGAGTCGGGATGAGGCACACAAGACGTGACGAGTCCCACTTTGAGGCCTTTGAGGCCGCCTTTGATGGTTTCCACTTCTTCCACGCTGTCGGTTTCGAGTCCGATGGCCGTGAGAGCCTCAGCCGTCTGTTCGGGGGTGAGGTCGAAGTCGATGTAATGTTTGAGCCAGTTGTAAGAGATATTCATTGTGTCGATGCAGTGTTTGCTTTCTTGTCCCGGCATCCCCTCCCGCCTCGGGCCGCCTGCGACCTCCCACACCTGTCTATACAGTATATATGTATAGGAGGGGGAGCCCTCGGCGACAGCCGTAATGGCGTCGGGGGAGCCGGCACACATTTTGTGCGCCGCAAATTTACGTTTTTTTGTTGGTTTGAGGCATTTTTGAGGGAGATAAAAACAGCCGGACCGGCTGGGGACGTGAAGAAAAAAAGATGCGGGGCTGAAAAGCCGTCGATGCGGCGGCCGCCGGTGTCGTAGTATTCGGCATCGTCAGTGGCGACGGCTTCCAGTTGGTCGATGGCGGTCGTCGCCTCTTGTTCTTCTCAGAGACCGATGGTGAAGGGCCGGGAACCGGACTATATACGTATGCGAGACGGACAAAAAACGCCATTTTGGGCCGTTCCTTATACCCCCAAATTGTTGCCTTTTTCCCAATCACACAATCACGGCCTTGTTAAGTATGCTGATTTTCAGCGAATAACGGTGATTGGAGCGTTCAGTCACGCCAATCACCGCAGGTGCACAAAAAAGCCGGAGCTTCGCCCAGTCCCGAGGGGGATATGGACAGAAGCTCCGGCTGGAGAGGTTATGCAGTGCAGGGATTATTCGCCCTGCTCCATTTTGGCCTTGAGGGCTGCGAGGGCATCGTTGTCGCCGAGGCTGGTCGAAGCGGCCTGGTTTTGGATGGCCGGGGTGGCTTCGGTGTTGCGAGGAGCCTTGCGAACGGCTTTCTTCTCTGCACGAGCCTCAGCACGTTGCGGATCTTCGAAGGTGCGGCTGTGTGAGAGGATGATGCGCTTGCTGTCTTTGTTGAACTCGATAACTTTGAAGCTGAGGGTTTCACCCTGCTGAGCGCGGCTGCCATCTTCCTTAACGAGGTGTTTGGGAGTGGCGAAACCTTCAACGCCCTGCTCGAGCTGTACGACGGCGCCTTTGTCGAGGAGTTCGATGATGGTGCCTTCGTGTACGCTACCTTCGGTGAAGAGGGTTTCGAATACATCCCAGGGGTTCTCTTCGAGTTGCTTGTGACCGAGTGAGAGGCGACGGTTGTCTTTGTCGATTTCGAGAACGACTACCTCGATTTCGGCACCAATCTGAGTGAACTCTGAGGGGTGCTTGATTTTCTTGGTCCAAGAGAGGTCGGAGATGTGGATGAGACCGTCTACGCCTTCTTCAAGTTCAACGAATACACCGAAGTTGGTGAAATTGCGCACTTTGGCAGCGTGGCGTGAGCCAACGGGATATTTCTCTTCGATGTCTTTCCAGGGGTCGTCTTTGAGTTGTTTGATGCCGAGCGACATCTTGCGGTCGGTGCGGTCGAGCGTCAGGATGACGGCTTCTACCTCGTCGCCCACTTTGAGGAAGTCTTGGGCAGAACGGAGGTGTTGGCTCCAGCTCATTTCGCTCACGTGGATGAGGCCTTCAACGCCGGGAGCTACTTCAACGAATGCACCATAGTCGGCCATAACGACTACTTTGCCCTTCACTTTGTCGCCCACTTTGAGGTCGGGGTCGAGGGCATCCCAAGGATGGGGAGTGAGTTGTTTGAGACCGAGAGCAATGCGTTTTTTCTCTTCGTCGAAGTCGAGGATAACGACGTTGAGTTTTTGGTCGAGCTCAACGATTTCGTGCGGATCGCTCACGCGGCCCCAGCTGAGGTCGGTGATGTGTACGAGACCGTCTACGCCGCCAAGGTCGATGAACACACCATAGGGGGTGATGTTTTTGACGGTGCCTTCGAGCACTTGACCTTTTTCGAGTTTAGAGATGATTTCTTGTTTCTGGGCTTCGAGTTCGGCCTCGATGAGGGCTTTGTGTGAAACAACGACGTTGCGGTATTCCTGGTTGATTTTGACAATCTGGAACTCCATGGTCTTGCCCACGAAGACGTCGTAGTCGCGGATGGGCTTAACGTCGATTTGTGAGCCGGGGAGGAAGGCTTCGATGCCGAACACGTCGACAATCATACCGCCCTTGGTGCGGCACTTGATGAAGCCCTTGACCACTTCTTTGGCCTCGAGAGCTTGGTTGACGCGCTCCCATGAACGGCTGGCGCGTGCTTTTTTATGTGAAAGAACAAGTTTACCGCTCTTGTCTTCGAGATTTTCGACGTAAACTTCAACGACGTCGCCCACGGCGAGTTCGGGGTTGTAGCGGAATTCGCTGACGGGGATGATGGCGTCGCTCTTGTAGCCGATGTTGACGACTACTTCGCGCTTGTTGATGGCGATGACGTTACCGTCGATGACTTCGCCCATGTGGACGCTGCCGAGGGTTTGGCCGTAGGCTTCTTCGAGTTCGGTGTGGCTCTTTGAGGTCTCGGTGGCACCGTTTTCGAATGCATTCCAGTCGAAGTCAGACAGGGGTGCAATGTTCTTAAAATTTTCCATTAGTGAATAAAATAGTTAATTGTTAAAGGGTTGATTGATTGTGATACGAATAAAAGTTTAAGAATTGAAGAGGCTGAAAGACTAAAGTCACGAGCGGCAATGCCAACTCGTTGTCTCTTTGTCTTTTTCGTCTCTTTGTCTTTCCTCTATCTTGTAAAACGGCGCGAAAATACGCATTTCTGTCGGAATGAACAAGTTTTTGCTTTTTTTCTTGCTGATATATCGATGAAAATCGGGGTTTTGCGTACCTTAGCCCACAAATCACATACACTTATCGTTTTTTTGATATGAAAAAAATTTATTTAGTCTCTCTGCTGCTCATCTCGACCCTGCTTTGGGCCTGTGGCGGCAACGTGGAAAAAAAGTCGGAAGAGGCGGCCGACACGCTCGCTGCCGAACAGGCTCAGAGGATGCCGGTGGTGGACACTCCCGACACGACGGTCTACGGCCGGGCCGATGGTTTCGGACAGGGCGGTTTTGCGCTGGTGGCCGACGACGGCCGACTGCTTGAGCTCGCACTGACCAATGAGGCCGACGGCTCTATCGACGGTCATTATGCCCGCATCTATGGCGACCGCGACGACACAGCACGCTATGCCGTGACCATCTGCCCCGACGGCGAATCGGTGGGCACGGTCATCAACCTCTCACAGCTCGACCGCTTCACCTCACACTATCGCATCCACAACGGCACGGTCATCATCACCGACGGGGAGAACGAAGACCCCGTTGTGATTGAACAACTCGACGACCACAATTTCAAGGCCAAAGGCAAAAGCGGAAAAACTTATAGCTTCAAACTGTAAGAGCAAAAGAGCAAAAGAGCAAGAGACTAAGAAATAAGGGATGAAAGAGCAGCTAAGCAAGGTCTGAAGAGCCGTAGCATAATTGCCCTTTCATCAATGATAGTTGGGCTGCGGTTCGGCATTTCAAACAAGTTTGATTGCTCTCACCTTGCTCCAACTTGCAAGGCTTGCCGGGCCGCTCAATAATACTAAACAAAGCCTATTTTCAACCGCCTTTGCTTTCAAGCCTCTCCCGTGACGTTCAAAAACCGGGGTCGAGTGTGACATCTTTATGCTTAAAAAATGCAGACTAAGGATAAACAAATCTGGGCCAGGGAGAAAACGAAGGGGATGAGGGCGCAAAAAGCGCCGAAAACCAACCACGATGATTTCGATTAGGCCAAAAAGTTGAGGCCCTAAGGACAGTTTTTTCTAGAATAAGGACAGTTTTTCTTGTCAGTAACCCCGTATCCCGTATTTTTTCGTTAAATTCGCCTAAACATAAAAAAAGGTCGGCCACCACGGCCTACCTTTTTTCATCACTTAAAGATAACACTTCCAAACGGATTTCAAAAAGACAAATCACCCTCATGACTGAAGAAAGAAACGCTCAACCTATCGTCACAGCCCCTCAAGGCTTCCACTCCACCGCCGACACCAAGTGGCAAAAGGCCCGGAGGCGGCAAAAGCTGACGAGGTGGCTGGCGGCAGTCATGGTGGTGGCTGTTTGGTGGGGACACTTCTTGCCCTCACGGCTCGCCGAAGACGTCAATGCCGTTTGTCGGGTGGACATTGCCGCGTGGTATGAACTCGTCACGCCCTCGGCCGACACGCTGCGTCTCTCGCCACGCTCGCTCAGATTTACCACGGCAGACGGAAGACTCTTCACGACCGACTCGCTGAAGTCGGGAGGCTTGTATGTGTCGGGGCAGGGCCACGTGGTGGCGCCGGCCGAAACATTCGACCGCTGGGCCGCAGTGCCCACGGCCGACAGCCTGCAACGGATATTGGCCGGAGAACTGGAGCGACTCAAGGCTGAAAGCGTAAGGCTCAAAGACCTACAGCGCGAACTGGCCTACTATGCCGCAACGCATTCAGTGGTTGACGACGGCTATAACGAGGTGATGGCACGCAAGGCCGAGACCGACAGCATAGGCCAACTCACCGACTCGCTCATCGACCGCGTAAAGGCGCTCCAAGACGCTCGCTCGACAAGGGCACAATTGAAATTTGACATCACGGTGAGCCACGCGGTGACCATTCCCGACACCAAGAGCGGTCAAACTGCCTTGGGCATCATCTCGGCATCGGGCCGACTGATTACCCACAACACCAACCTCTTGTTGATAGAGACAGACGGATTGCCCGCAGGAGCCGACTTTGTGGCACTCTCGCCACGCTTTGGCGGCAGAGCAGACGGCGGCCGGGCAGTCACGGTGACGGCGGCATTAGACGAAACGAAACAGGTCGTGGCCATCGACGCCGCAACGGCACACGAGCTTGACCGCGCGGCGCTGACGGGAGGGTGTGTGGCCGGACGGGGTGGTTGTTTCGGCGCCATGCTCACCGAGAGCGACACCGTCGCGGCCGCCCAAATCAGGCAGTTCGTAGGCGCTGCGTTGGGCTATTGGCACTGGTGGTGGCTGGACGCGCAGACCACCTTCAAGCGCACACTGACCTTGACCGACGACGGTCCGGCACGCTCACAGGTGGGCCACCTCCAAACGGGCCACAACCTCGCCTCACGCTATCGGGCAGCAGAGACATTGACCACACGCATAGACTCGCTCGGACGCTATGCCGGCTTCATGGTACAAGGTCGGCCCGAAGGCTACGGCACAATGCGCTATGCCGACGGTTCAGCCTACACCGGAGAATGGCACAACGGACGCCGACAAGGACACGGCATGCTGACCGACTCCTCACGAACGACCTATGCCGGCACTTGGCAAGCCGACACCCTGACCGTGGGCACGATGACCACCATCGACGGCGGCGTCTATCAAGGTCGGTTCGACAGCAGCCTGAGGCCTTCGGGCCACGGGCAGTGGCGTGACAACACGGGCACTTATGAGGGCGAATGGCTGGCAGGCAGGCGCAACGGCTTTGGATTTGCCATCACACAAGGTGCCATCGTCAAAGCCGGCGTGTGGCGAGACGATAAGTTTCGCGGCGAACAGATGATTTACACGGCCGACCGCGTCTATGGCATTGACATCTCCCGACATCAACACGAAATCAAGAAAAAAATCCACCCCATCGTCTGGGACCAACTGCGCATCGCCGACATCGACCGCGCCGGCGGACGCCGCATCAATGGCACGCAAGACTACCCCGTGAGCTTCGTCTATATCAAAGCCACTGAGGGCACCACCATCGTCAACCGCTATTATGCCGCCGATGCCGCGGCCGCACGACGACGGTCTCTGCCCGTCGGGGCCTATCACTTTTTCTCCACCCGCAGCGGCGGTGCCGCACAAGCCCGTCACTTCATCGCCAAGGCCCGTATGCAACGCGGCGACATGGCACCCGTGCTCGACGTGGAGCCCACCGACCGACAAATTGCCGCAATGGGTGGCCCGGAAGTCTTGTTCAGAGAGATGGCCGCTTGGGTGAGAATGGTCAAAGTCGCCTCGGGCACGCAGCCGGTGCTCTATCTGAGCCAATCTTTCATTGACAAATATATGGCCAATGCGCCCAAGACGCTCACCGAGTGTCCCGTATGGATTGCCCGCTACAGTGCGTTCAAACCCTACGTGCATCTGCTGCACTGGCAACTCTCACCACGCGGCCGGGTGCGCGGCATCACGGGCGACGTCGACATCAACGTCTACAACGGCAAGCGAGAGGGCTTCATGGAATATCTCAAACAAAGCGGCGTGAAATGAAGCCATCTTCTCTTTTCTGAAAAACAAATCAAACCCTCACACCATGTCCACACGACTCATTCCTCTGGAAGACTTCTTCCGCAACGCCCAAGAGGCGGCCTACCAACTCTCTCCCGACGGCCGTTTCCTCTCATTCATGGCGCCATATAAAGACTGCATGAATGTCTTCGTCAAACCCACCACCGGCGGCGAAGCCATACGACTCACAAGCGAAACAGAGCGCAGCATAGGCGGCTATGCCTGGGCCGACGACGACCGACTGGTCTATGTCAAAGACCACGGCGGCGACGAGAACTATGCGCTCTACGGCATACGTCCGGACGGGACCGACGGGCGGGCCTACACGGCTTTCGACGGCGTGAAGACCGTCATTATCGACGACCTCGAAGAGGTGCCGGGACAAATGATTATCGGACTGAACCGACGCAACCCCGAAGTGTTCGACCCCTATCGCCTCGACCTCAACACCGGCGAGCTCACCCTGCTGGCCGAAAATCCAGGCAACTGGCAGGGATGGACCACCGACCACCAAGGCCGATTGCGTGCCGTCACGGCCATCGAAGACGGCGTCAACACTACCCTGCTCTATCGCCCGGACGACACAGAACCCTTCAAACCGGTCTTGACCACCAACTTCCGCGAGTCGGTGAACTTTATGGAATTTACACCCGACGACCGACTGGTCTATGCGGCCACCAACCTGCACCGCGACAAAGTGGCGCTCGTCTTGATGGACCCGGCAGACTGCAGCGAAATCGAACCGCTCTATGAACATCCACGCTATGACATTTCGAGCATCACCTATTCACGACGACGCAAAAAACTCTTGGCCGTCTATGTCACGGGGCACAAGGAGCCCATACGCCACTATTTCGACGACGAAGAGCGACAACTGCGCGAACGCATACAAGCCCATTTCCCCGGACGACGGTATGGCGTGGCCGACAGCAACAAGGCCGAAACATTATATATAATATATGTGGGCGGCGACCGCACCCGGGGCAGCTATTGGCTTTATGACGCTACCACCGACAAGGCCGAGAAGATTGCCGACATTGCCCCGTGGCTACACGAAGACGAACTCTCTGAAATGCATGCCGTGAACTATACAACACGCGACGGACTCGAGATTGAGGCCTACCTCTCGCTACCCGCCGGACTCACGCCCGACACGGCCCGAGGGCTGCCGGTCGTGGTCAACCCTCACGGCGGACCATGGGCACGCGACGTCTGGGGCTACGACTCTGAAGCACAATTTCTCTGCAACCGAGGCTATGCCGTTTTTCAAATGAACTTTCGCGGTAGCACAGGCTATGGCCGGCGATTTCTCGAAGCCGGCTACGGCCAATGGGGACTGAAAATGCAAGACGACATCACCGACGGCGTCTGCTGGCTCACAGACAAAGGCATTGCCGACCCCTCACGCATTGCCATCTATGGTGGCAGCTACGGCGGCTATGCCACTTTGGCCGGACTGGCCTTCACCCCCGACCTCTATGCCTGCGGAGTGGACTATGTGGGCGTGTCAAACCTGCTCACTTTTATGCAGACCATCCCACCCTATTGGCAGCCAATGCTGCAAATGATGTATGAACAAGTGGGCCACCCCGACCACGACCGTGAACGACTCGAAGCCACCTCGCCTGCCCTCCACGCCGACCAAATCAAAGCGCCACTCTTCGTGGCGCAAGGCGCCAACGACCCACGCGTGAACAAGGCCGAAAGCGACCAAATGGTCGAGGCACTGAGACGACGTGGCGTGGACGTGGAATATATGGTCAAAGACGACGAAGGCCACGGCTTTATGCGACAGGCCAACCGCTTCGACTTCTACCGGGCCATGGAGCGTTTTCTCGCTCGACACATCGGCACAGACGCCAACAAGCGTGACTGAAGTGACTGAATGCTCCAATCACCATTATTCGCTGAAAATCAGCACACTTACAAGGCCGTGATTGTGTGATTGGGAAAAAGGCAAACTTTTGGGTATATAGAAATGGGCACCAAAACAATCCATTTGCATCAAAACATCAAGGGCCGTCAAGTCACGCTCAGACCATGGAGCGAGACTGATGCCGAAACGCTCTATCGTCTCGCCTCCGACCCCGAGGTGGGGCCGCGAGCCGGCTGGCTGCCTCATGGCTCCGTCGAAGAGAGCCGGCAAATCATCAAAACGCTGTTTTCAAACACCACGACCTGGGCCATTGTGTGGAACGACACAGACGAAGTGGTTGGGGCCATCGGTTACGGGCCGTCGTGCGACTGCGCCCTGCCGGCACGTGAGGGTGAACCCACCGTAGGCTATTGGGTGGGCCGGGCGTTTTGGGGCAAAGGCTTTTGCACTGAGGCCTTGCAGCTGATGACAGACCACATACGCCACACCACGTCAATCGCCTCTCTCATCAGCGGCCATTTTGCCGACAATACTGCCTCGGGCCGCGTGATGGAAAAATGCGGTTTCAGGCCAACGGGTGAGACTTGCACAGACCCCGGCCTCGCCACAGGCGGTGACAAGCCCATTCGCGTGTGGCGCTTAGTCTTATAAAAATTACTGAACGACGAAACCGACACGTCGCCTAAATGATGGGCAGCGTGTCGGTTTCGTTATAATATTAATAGGTATAGTCCCGAGCGGGTCAATACACCTCAACCTTGGCAGCGAGTGCCTTGGCTTTGTCGCGCAAGGCGTCGATGTCGGCATCGGGCGCTCCGCTCACCACGACCACACCCATGCGGCGTCCCACTCGCGTAGTGGGTTTGCCAAAGATGCGCACGTCGGCATCTTCCACACACGTCTGTTCAAGACCGCGATAGCGAGGCGGTTCTTCACTGGCAATGGGCGAAAGGATGACGGCCGAAGCACCGGCTCTGAGTTGCTTGACAGGCGGAATGGGCAAACCGAGAATGGCACGCAGATGAAGTTCAAACTCGTTGAAGGGCTGAGTGCCGGCGAGAGTGACCATACCGGTGTCGTGCGGACGGGGAGAGAGTTCGGAGAAATATACGCCGTTTTCATGGCTCAAGAAAAACTCCACACCCCAAATGCCGGCTCCGCCTAAGGCCCGCGTCACTTTGTCGGCCATTTCACGGGCAGCCTTCAGGTGGTCGTCGGAGATATGGGCCGGCTGGAAACTTTCGCGATAGTCGCCACCTTTCTGCACGTGGCCGATGGGCGGACAGAAGAGTGTGGGACCATCGGTCTGGGTGACGGTGAGCAGGGTTATCTCGCTGTCAAATTTGATGAATTCCTCCACAATGACCTCGTGGATGTCGCCACGACTGCCCTCGATGCTGTATTGCCAGGCGTGCTCGAGGTCGGCCTCGGAGCGGAGCAGGCTTTGACCCTTGCCCGACGACGACATGAGCGGCTTGACAATGCAGGGGAAACCAATCTCAGCGGCAGCCTCCTGAAGTTCGCCGAAGGTCTTGGCATAGCGATAACGCGCGGTCTTCACGCCAAGCTCTTTGGCTGCGAGGTCGCGAATGGCCTTGCGGTTCATCGTATAGTTGACGGCACGGGCCGATGGCACCACCTTGATGCCTTCACGCTCAAAATCATAGAGGCGCTCGGTGCGTATGGCTTCAATCTCGGGTACGATGATGTCGGGACGGTGGCGACGTACGGCAGCCTCAAGGGCATCGCCGTCGAGCATTGAGAAGACTTCGGCCTCATCGGCCACCTGCATGGCGGGCGCTCCGGGATAGGCGTCGCAAGCCACTACGTACTGCCCCAGCCGCTTGGCGGCTATGACAAACTCTTTGCCCAGCTCTCCAGAGCCGAGCAACATGATTTTTTTCATAACAAAAAGAGATTTGCTTATGCGTGTTTGTTGTTACATCTGCGAAGTTACGGCAAGAAGCGTAAAGAAGCAAAATTAAAACGGGCTTTTTTACGTTTTGCTGCCCACATCTCAAGCCTGCGGACACAATGGGTCGGCGGTGTGAGACGGCAGACGACACGCGGCCACAAGACGGTCGAGATTGCCCACTTCGCGTTCCATTTCTTCAAGCGAGAGACGGGCAAAACGACACAGATGGTTCAACGTGGCAGCAGAAGGAGTGGCAGGGGTAGAATGTGACATAGGCAGGAGAGGTCGGACTAAATGATGAATAGGTTTTTGACTTATAAACGGCGGAATGTGCCATTTAGTGTGTGGAGGGGAAAGAAAAAAGACGAAGAGACAAAAAAGAGAGCGGCCTCGCATTGCAAGGCCGCTCATCTGCACTTTGTCTTTTGCTCTTTTAGTTTCTTTGCTTCTTCGTCTCTTTGTCTTTTTGCGAGAGTTCGACTGTGAAGCTACGCGGTAAGCCGCTCTGGGTTTTGGCTCTAATCCACAACACGCGCTCAGAAGACATGTTGGCTTCGCGCACGGCGGCGTCAAAGTCGTCAACGGTGCGCATCTCGCGGTCGTTGACCTTGGTGATGATGAGGCCTTTGGTGATGCCTGCTTCTTGCATCTTACCTGCCTTCACGGCGCTGACCATCAGACCGTAGCTGAGACCCAACTCTTTTTTCTCGGCATCGGTGAGCGGACGAAGGGCGGCTCCCATGGCATCGGTATCGATGGTCTCGACTGCCGAGGTGGTGCCCTGAACGTTGCGCAAGGTGACGGTGGCACGATGGGTCTTGCCATCACGCAAGTAGGTGATTTCGACTTTTTCGCCGGGACGGCGTGTGGCCACATGCTCTTGAAGTTCGCTCATCTTGTCGACACGATGACCACCAATGGCGGTGATGACGTCGCCCTCTTTGAGCACATCAGCCACAGAACCATCAGCAGAGACTTCGGCCACATAAACGCCGTTTGACGTACCGAGGTCGATGTCCTTGCCGGTCTTCTCTTTCTGCTGGTCGATATAGGTGGTGACATCGGTGCCTTTGATGCCCAAAACAGCGCGCTGCACGGTGCCATATTGCTTCAAATCGGCCACCACCTTGCTCACAATGCTCGTGGGGATGGCAAAGCCATAGCCGGCATAAGAACCCGTCTGGGAATAAATCATGGCGTTGATGCCGACAAGCTCACCGCGGGTGTTGACAAGCGCTCCGCCCGAGTTGCCGGGATTGATGGCAGCATCGGTCTGAATGAAGCTCTCAATGCTGCCCGCACGAGCGCCAAGCCCTCTGGCCTTGGCACTGACAATGCCCGCCGTGACGGTGGAAGTGAGGCTGAAGGGATTGCCTATGGCCAACACCCACTCACCAAGCTTGAGGTCGTCTGAACTGCCCATGGTGATGGGCTGGAGGCCTTCGGCTTCAATCTTAATGAGGGCGAGGTCGGTCTGTTCGTCTGTGCCAATGATGCGACCTTTATATTCTTTATTGTCATTGAGTTTGACCTGCAGCTCGTCGGCATTGGCCACAACGTGATTGTTGGTGACGATGTAACCATCGGCCGTAAGAATGACGCCCGAGCCGGCGCCTTGTCGTTTGGGCGTTTCTATCTGACGTTGCTGGCGGCCGCTACCTCCACGGCCGAAGAAATCGCCGAAGAAATCTTCGAAGGGGTCGGTATAGGTGACGGTTTCGCGGCGGCTGTTGGTGGTGACTTTGATGTAAACAACCGAACCGGTGGCTCGCTCGGCAGCATAGGTAAGGTCTACGGCTCCGGCAGCAGAGCGTCCCTGTGCCGAGGCTGAGGGGGCAAAAAGCAGTGCAGCCATAGCGCAGACTGCTGAAAACAAGAACTTTTTAATCATTGTGTGTTTGTTGTATTTATTGACTAATTATATTGTTTATTTCATTGCAAAAAAGACCTTTGGCCTCTCATCCGGTGGCAGAGCCTTTGCTCAACCAACCTTCCGAAACGAAGACAAAATTAAAAGTTTTGACCGTCGGCCGGTTGTTCTTACCGCGATAAATCACCTTTTGTTCATCATATTTAACGCTGCGCAGCGATGGCTTAACAGCACACGAGCCCGACTAAGGTTTTTTTAAGGATAGTTTGACACCCAAAGAGGCAACCGAACAAGATGACAAAAAAGGAGCAAGACGCCACAAGAGAGACGAAGAGGCGAAAAAATAAAGTTTTTTTGCCTTCTCATTATTCCTATATAAATAATAATCGATATATTCGCAGTCAAGTAACAATCTCTATCACATCAAACAAATCTGGTATGAAAAAGTATAATTTCGGTGCGGGTCCGTCTATTCTCCCGCAAGAAGTGATTAAAGCCACGGCTGAGGCTTGTGTGGATTTTGGCGGTATGGGCCTCTCGCTTATGGAAATCAGCCACCGCTCGAAAGAGTTTCAAGCCGTAATGGACGAAGCTCAGGCGCTTTTCAAAGAACTGCTCGGCATCCCCGAAGGCTACAGCGTGGTGTTTGTGGGTGGCGGTGCCAGTTTGGAATTTTGCATGGTACCCTACAACCTCTTAGCCAAAAAAGCAGCCTATCTCAATACCGGTGTATGGGCCAAAAAGGCGCTCAAAGAGGCTAAACTCTTTGGTGAAGCCGTAGAGGTGGCCTCATCTGCAGCCGACAACTATACTTACATCCCTAAAGACTACACCATTCCGGCCGATGCCGACTATTTCCATATCACGACCAACAACACCATCTACGGCACTGAACTGCACGAAGACATCGACAGCCCCGTGCCCCTCGTGGCCGATATGTCGTCTGACATTTTCTCACGCCCCATTGACGTGAGCAAATATGCGCTCATTTATGGTGGCGCTCAGAAAAATCTTTCAATGGCCGGCGTGACTTTCGTCATTATCAAAGACGAAATCCTCGGCAAGACCGGTCGCGACATTCCCACCATGATTGACTATCGCACCCACATCGACAAGGGTTCGATGTTTAACACACCTCCCGTGGTGCCCATTTATTGCGCTCTGCAGACACTCAAATGGATTAAAGCCAACGGCGGCGTGGCCGGTATGGAGAAGAGAGCCAAAGAGCGTGCCGAACTGCTCTATGGCGAAATTGATCGCAACAAGATGTTCCGAGGCACCGTGACGGCCAAAGAAGACCGCTCGTATATGAACATCTGTTTTGTGATGGCCGACGAATACAAAGACCTCGAAGCTGAATTCTTGCAATTTGCCCAATCTAAGGGTATGTGGGGCATCAAAGGACACCGCTCTGTGGGCGGATTCCGCGCCTCTTGCTACAACGCCATGCCGCTCGAAGGCGTACAGGCACTTGTAGACTGCATGAAAGAATTTGAGGCTGCTCACTAATCAGCAACACCACCCTCACAGAGGGGAGAAACAAAGCCTTTTCCGGCTGCTCTCCCCTCTGCCTTTTTTGCAATCTCAAGCCCCAGCTATTTAACTTCAAGCAAGGCAGAGAAAAGAAATCGCACGAAACTGCAATCTTCATTCCCTATGAAAAAAGTACTTATTGCCACAGAGAAACCCTTTGCTCCAGTGGCCATCAAAGACATCAAAGACATATTTGACTTGGCAGGCTACGAATGTCTGCTGTTGGAGAAATACACCGACAAACAGCAACTCATCGAAGCCGTGGCCGAAGTGGACGGACTTATCGTTCGCTCCGACAAAATCGACGACGCCGTGATGGCTGCCGCACCCAATCTGAAGATTATCGTCAGAGCAGGTGCCGGATATGATAACATCGACCTCGCCGCCGCCACCGCTCACGGCATCGTGGTGATGAACACACCGGGACAAAACGCCAACGCCGTGGCCGAACTGGTCATCGGCCTGCTCATCTATACCATCCGTAACCAATTCGACGGTTCGGCAGGCACAGAACTGATGGGCAAGAAGCTTGGATTGATGGCCTTCGGCGCCGTGGCCCAAAACCTTGGCCGCATTGCCAAAGGTATGGGTATGGACATCTCAAGCTACTCACCCCTCAACCGTCCGCAGAAAATCATCGACGCCGGATATCACGTACACGAGTCGCTCGAGGCCCTCTTCCACTACAACGACATTGTGAGCCTGCACATCCCGGCCACACCGCAGACCAAAGGTATGATTGGCTACGAAGCCATTATGCAAATGAAAAAAGGAGCCATCTTGGTCAACTCCGCACGCAAAGAAATTATTGACGAGGCCGGACTGCTTAAGGCTATGACTGAAAGAACAGACCTCAGATATGTAACCGACCTGAAACTTGACGCTCACGAAGAAGCCATCGAGAAACTGGGCAAACGCTATGTCTTCACGCCTAAAAAGATGGGCGCACAGACAGCAGAAGCCAACATCAATGCCGGCATCGCCGCTGCCCAGCAAATCGTTGATTTCATCGAAAACGGCGTGAAAACCTTCCAGGTGAACCACTAAAAAGTTCTGAAGACAAGCACTCCTTATATATATTAAAGGAATGCGTCAGCCCATTCGTATTCATCACCCAAACCGAAGACCATTATGCCCAAGATAAAACCCTTCAGAGGACTGCGCCCACCCGTGGAACTGGTGGAAGAAGTGGAAAGTCGCCCCTACGACGTGCTCGACTCGGAAGAGGCCAGAGCCGAAGCCGGCAGCAACGAGAAATCGCTCTATCACATCATTAAGCCCGAAATCAATTTTGAGCCGGGAACGAGCGAGTACGACCCACGCGTCTATCTCAGCGCCAAAGAGCAGTTTGAAAAATTCCAAAAAGAGGGCTGGCTCGTGCAGGATGACAAAGAGAACTACTATCTCTATGCTCAGACCATGAACGGCAAGACGCAATATGGCATCGTGGTGTGTGCACATGTAGACGACTATATGAACGGCGTAATCAAAAAACACGAACTCACACGCCGCGACAAAGAAGACGACCGCATGAAGCACGTGGAAATCACTAATGCCAACATCGAACCGGTCTTCTTGGCCTACAAGCACAACGACAAACTTGCCGCGCTCATCAATAAGTATGCGTCCACAAAGCCCCTTTACGATTTCATCGCTCCCATAGACGGGTTCGGCCACCAATTCTGGATTATCGACGACGAGGCCGACATCAGTCTCATCACAGACGAGTTTGCCAAAATGGATGCGCTCTACATCGCCGACGGCCATCACCGCTCGGCTGCAGCAGCCAGAGTGGGCGCCGAAAAAGCTGCACGCGAGGGACACGGCGAGCACGACTTCTATATGGCTGTTTGCTTCCCTGCAGAACAGCTCACCATTCTCGACTACAACCGCGTGGTCAAAGACCTAAACGGCCAAACGCCAGAAGATTTCTTAAAAGCACTCGAAGAAGATTTTGAAGTGGCCGACAAAGGCACCGAGCTCTACCGCCCAGCCGAGATGCATGAGTTTTCGCTCTATCTCGAAGGCCGATGGTACAGCCTCAAAGCCCGTCAAGGCACCTTCAATCCCGCAGACCCCATCGGTGTGCTCGACGTAGACATATCGTCACGACTCATCCTCGACAAACAGTTGGGCATCAAAGACTTGAGAAGCGACAAACGCATAGACTTCGTGGGAGGACTGCGTGGACTGGGCGAACTTAAACGGCGCGTGGACAGCGGAGAGATGAAAATGGCCCTTGCGCTCTATCCCGTCAGCATGCAACAAATCATGGACATCGCCGACTCGGGCAACATTATGCCGCCCAAAGCCACATGGTTTGAACCCAAACTGAGAAGCGGACTGGTCATTCACAAACTCTCGTGAAACCATCTCTCACGCACTATTTCGCATTTGACTTTCAACAACAAACAACAATAGTTTTACCTCAAACACTATGAAAAAAAGAATTTTGGTGACCGGTGGCACCGGTTTCATCGGTTCACACACCACAGTGGAACTTCAAAACGCCGGTTATGACGTTGTCATCATCGACAATCTCTCAAACTCAGACGCCAACGTGCTTGACGGCATCGAAAAAATCACCGGCATCCGTCCGGCTTTCGAACAAGTGGACTGCTGCGACCTTGCAGCCCTTGAAGGTGTTTTCAAGAAATATCCCGGCATCAGCGGTATCATCCACTTCGCAGCTTCAAAGGCTGTGGGCGAAAGCGTTGAGAAACCACTCAAATACTACGAAAACAACATTATGTCGCTCGTCAACCTGCTCAAGCTTATGCCGGAGTATGGCGTGAAAGGCATCATCTTCTCTTCAAGCTGCACCGTCTACGGCCAGCCCGATCCTGAAAATCTCCCCGTTACCGAAGAGGCTCCCATCAAGACGGCCGAAAGTCCTTACGGCAACACCAAGCAAATCAACGAAGAGATCATCCAAGACTATATCAAGAGCGGCGCCAACATCTCGGCCATCATCCTGCGCTATTTCAACCCCATCGGCGCTCACCCCACGGCAATCATCGGCGAGCTTCCCAACGGCGTCCCCGCAAACCTCATCCCCTACCTCACCCAGACGGCCATCGGCATCCGTCCCTGCCTCTCTGTCTTCGGCGACGACTACGACACGCCCGACGGCTCTTGCATCCGCGACTTCATCTATGTGGTTGACCTTGCCAAAGCCCACGTGGCAGCCATGGCGCGCATCGTTGAAGGCAAAAATGCCGACCCCGTGGAAATTTTCAACGTCGGCACCGGCAACGGCGTGAGTGTGCTTCAACTCATCAATACATTCGAGAAAGTCACCGGTGTGAAACTTAACTACAAGATTGTGGCGCGCCGTGCAGGTGACATTGAGAAAGTTTGGGGCAACGTGGACAAAGCCAACAACGTGTTGGGCTGGAAAGCCGTTCACACCCTCGACGAGGCCCTGCTCTCTGCATGGAAATGGCAGCAGCAGTTGCGCGAAAGAGGCATTATGTAATGCACCCCAAAGACGCTCTGCAACAATAACACAATAGACTGAAAACCAAGAGATGGTGTGCGACAACGCTCTCTCCCACTAAGAGAAAACGGCCGCCCACCATCTCATTTTTTGCTTGTCCGCTCACCTCAGCTATGCCCATCATTCACCATTCATCTTCGGCCCTGCCCTGCCCCGCCTATATTTTTGAGGAAGACAAACTGCGTCGCAATCTCTCGCTCATCCGCTACATCATGGACGAGACGGGCGTTGAGTTTATTTTAGCCTTCAAGGCCTTTGCCCTGTGGAAGACCTTTCCGGTTTTTCGCCAATACATTGCCCACACTACAGCCTCTTCGCCCTATGAAGCCCGACTGGCCTACGAAGAGTTTGGCAGCAAAGCCCATACCTATTCGCCGGCCTACGAGAAGGATACTTTTGCAGAAATTGTGAGATGCAGCAGCCACATCACGTTTAATTCCCTCTCACAATATGAGCGTTTCCATGGTGAAGCCCTGCAAGGCGGCGTGTCGCTCGGCCTACGCATCAATCCCGAATACAGCGAGATTGAGACAGAAATCTACAATCCCTGTGCGCCTGGTTCCCGCTTCGGCATTATGGCCGGCGACCTTCCGACTACACTCCCCGATGGCATCGAAGGCTTTCACTGCCATTGCCACTGTGAGAGTTCGGCCCTGGCCTTAGTCCACACGCTCGAACATCTTGAAGCCAAATTTAGCTCGTGGTTTGGACAAATCAAATGGCTCAATCTCGGCGGCGGTCACCTTGTGAGTCGTGAGGGCTACGACGTAGACCTGCTGATCGCCACACTCAAAAGCCTCAAAGCCCGCTATCCACACCTTCACATCATCCTCGAACCCGGATCGGCTTTTGCTTGGCAGACGGGCACGCTCACCAGCCGGGTCGTAGACATCGTTTCAAACAGCGGCATCAAGACGGCCATAGTCAACGTGAGTTTCACCTGCCATATGCCCGACTGCCTCGAAATGCCCTACCACCCCACCATCATCGGTGCCACTACGCTCACCGATGGTGCCGAAGCCGGAAGGGAGACCTCACCTTGTGTCTATCGCATTGGCGGCAACAGTTGTCTGAGTGGCGACTTTATGGGCTATTGGGCTTTTCCCAGGCCGCTCGCCGTGGGCGACGAAATCGTTTTCGACGATATGATACACTACACCACGGTCAAGACTAATATGTTTAACGGCATACATCATCCGGCGCTTGTTTTCCATCGCAGCGACGGCAGCTATGAGGTGTTGCGCCAATACACTTATGCCGACTATCGCGACCGGATGGATTGACCGCCGGTGCGTTCCAGTTTTTCCATACACAGCCCAAGAGTGGTCAACGACGCGCTTCGGGCTGTGTTTTTTTGTAAGAAAACGAAAAAAAGCGGTCAAATATTTGCCATTTTACAAAAAGGGCGTATCTTTGCACTCGCTAAACGGAAAGGCGCAAGCCTTGAAGACGTTTACACTCCCCTTTGGTGCGTTAGTTCAGCTGGTTAGAATACATGCCTGTCACGCATGGGGTCACGGGTTCGAGTCCCGTACGCACCGCCACTTATTTGGCCTAAGCCACGGCTCATTAGCTCAACTGAATAGAGCATCTGACTACGGATCAGAAGGTTGCAGGTTTGAATCCTGCATGAGTCACACCAAAGGCCTATTACTAGAAAGACTTCAGCCGATTGGCTGAAGTCTTTCTTTTTTATCACACGATTATCTCTCCCCCCATATTTTTCTTTGAGAATAATATGCAACGCTCGGCAAAGTCCAAGTAAACTTGTCTTCGCTCTCACTTGCACGAAATTTCTTTGAGATTATCGCCTGTGCCTCATCCAAGTCAAAACCCTATCCTTTACGCTGACCTCGTCTGAACCCACAAAATTTTTCGGACACAAATATTCCGACAAGGGCGCCCACGACCATAAAGAGGATTATCAGCATCGTCATGATGGCATTGTAGGCCAAGACATTGAGATAGTGTTCAGACGGTGTGCCGTCTGAAAGATATTGCAGGTAGCTGATGAGTGCCTGGATTGTGCCGTATGCATACATTCCGGGTATCATCGGCAATAGTGCAGGAAATGCCAAAACCTCGTAGGGACAGCTATATCGCCGCGAAACTAACGATGATATTATGCCAATACAGATGCTTCCGGCAAATCCGGCCAGGATGATGTTGAGATGAAAAGACGCATTTATCAAGCCAAAACGGGTGGCATGACCTATGGCTGCGATAAATCCGCACCAGGGCAGTAGGCTACGCGGTGTGTTGTTGATGCTACCAAAACCTATTGCCGCCATACTGGCAAAGAGTCCGTCGGTGAATAGTGTGGTTATTTCCATCGTATATTTAATGTAAGCAATGCAAGACAAAGTCCTAACGAAAGGCAGATAGTGGTGATGATTGCATCTGTCATCCTGCTTTGTGACACAACATAGTGACCATTTGTCATATCACTTATCGCATTGATAAATCTTATCCCCGGTACGAGCCACAACACTGAGGTTCCCAGGGCAATCTGTGGCGTATCGCCAAAACCAAAGATGAAACACGACGAACCGACGATGGCTGATATATAGGCCGCCAGAATGGTTGTAAATCTTATGTCCCAATGCCTTTCGGTCATATAGTTTTTATACACATTGCCGATGCATGTGGCGACAAACACCACTCCCATGGCACACCAGTCGCCATCAAACAGACGGCAGAAAGAGAGATTGGCCAGCGCCGTCAGCAAAACGACTATCCATTTGTTTAGCCGTGGTTTTGAGATGATGTTTTTCATCTGCTCGCAAGCTGCCTGAAGGGGGATGTCGACAAACGACAAGCGACTCAACAAAGTGACGGTCTGCAGGTTTATGCCGTTTTTGTGGGTATGTCCCACAAGGCTGTAATTGTGTCTGTGGTTTTTATCCCATACAGTCAGTAATATGCGTGAAGGGAGTAGCGATAGGTCGGAGACAACATTATAGCGTTGGGATATGCGTTCCACACAATGCTCTATACGCGAAGTGGTGGCACCTGCCGAGAGCATAGCTGTGGCATATTCCTCTATAAATCGGCAAACAATTTTGAGTCTTGTGTGCTCATCGGCCGCTGATTGCTCAGTCTTCATAATCATCATCGTATTCATCAATTCTTGTGTCGCCATACGAAATGATGTGCAATCGCTTGTTGATTTTCCAAACCTTCAGAATGAGTTTGATGGTCGGTTTTAGCAGCACAGCTCCCAAGACAAGTGCCCACACGAGCCATGCGTATTGGTTGGCCGTAGTTTCTTCAATGATGTATTCCATAATGCTCTATTTGTTTAAATAATCATTTTTCGGGTGCAAAACTACGGCTACAATCAAACAGCGCGAAGGGATGTCTATTGATTGTTTCGATAATGGCTATCTATAGTTTTTAATAATCATAATATATAAAACTATCGATAATAATTATAGCAAACTGCAGCCTGTATGATTTATTTATTATACGTTTGCAGCTGTTTTTATCAACGATGCAATTAGAATGGAATTAAGACAACTGAGATATTTTGTAAACGTGGCTGAGGCAAATAGCATCAGTGAGGCTTCGAGATTGCTCAACATCACGCAAAGCACGCTGTCGCAACAGGTCAAACAGTTGGAGAATGAGTTGGGCGTAATGCTCTTTGAACGTTCCTCCCATCGTGTATGTCTGACAGACGTTGGGGAGGTGTTCCTTCCTGAAGCCAAGCGCACGCTGCATGCCGCAGATATATGTATAGACAAAATGAACGATATAAGGGGCCTAAAGGCCGGCTGTCTCAACATCGGCTCTACCTTTTCGTTCATTCCGTTACTCAAGGATACGGTGTTGCTTTTTATGAAAGAATATCCCAACATCAAGCTCAACATTCATTGCCACGATATGGAGACTTTGCTGCGCATGGTGAGGGAACGTGAACTCGATGTGGCGTTGAGCTATAAGCCTACGAGCGTAAGTCCTGAGATAGAGTCGCATATATTGTTTGACAATCAGTTGGCCGTTGTTGTTTCCGAGCAACACCCTCTTGCCGATGCCGAAAAGGTGAGATGTGCCGACCTCAAGCGCTTTCCCTTTGTCATGCCGGCAAAAGGGCTTCAAGCCCGCAACGCATTCGATTTATTGATTAAAGGCTCAGAAAATCAATTTAATGTGAGGCTGGAAATTAACGAAGTAAATGTCATCATCGACCTCGTAAGGTCGTCGAAATTTCTTGTCACGGTTATCAGCCAGGCTGCCGTAAGTCATATTCCGGGCATCAAAGTCATTACCCTCGACCATCCCCACACACAGATGGAAGGTTCGTTTCATATACTCAAAGATAGTTATACGAAGCGTAGCACAAAGGAATTTCTCAAAATGCTTTGTCAAAACAAATCCTATAACATGGCATTGCTTGACATGCTTTGAGTTGCACCACCTTTCGCCTGACGGCGCAAGGTAGGCCGCGGCTCGGGAATGGCAAATTAAAACAAGTTTTTTTGGCCTTTGCTCTCGCTTGCACTACCTTTCGCCTAACGGCGCAAGGTAGGCCGCGGCTCGGGAATGGCAAATTAAAACAAGTTTTATTTGCCATTCCACTCGCCTTGCACTACCTTTGTACACCAGAAAACCACCTTTCTGAAAAACACAACCTTCACAAACTTATTTTTTATGAAGAGAAAAACCTTCTCGCTGCGACACATCGTCTGCGCAGCCGTCTGTGCTATGGGCTTCACACTGAGCGCTATGGCACAAGTTAATCCCAAGCCCTTCGTCGTGCCCGAACTCACCTCGTGGACCGGAGCCGAAGGTCAGTTCGTCCCCTCAGGCCGCGTGGTCTATACGGGTGGTAAAGACGCCGAAGCCGCTGCCCGCCTCTTTGCCAACGACTATGCCGCTCTCACCGGCAAATCTCTCACCGTGACCAAAGGCAAGGCTGCCAAAGGCGATTTCGCCATCGTGCTCAAAAAAGACAAATCACTCGGCAAAGAAGGCTACAGCCTCAACATCGCCGACGTGACCACCATCACCGCCGCCAACACTCAGGCACTCATCTGGGGCACACGCACCGCGCTGCAACTCACCGACCAGGCCGACAAAACCACACGCGCACTGCCCAAAGGCTCCACCAAAGACATCCCACAATATGCCCTGCGCGGCTTTATGATTGACTGCGGACGCAAATTCATTCCGATGAACTACCTGCGCAACCTCGTCAAGATGATGTCTTATTATAAGATGAATACACTCCAAGTCCACCTCAACGACAACGGATTTCGCCAATTCTTCGGCAACGACTGGGCTAAAACCCAAGCGGCCTTCCGCCTCGAGAGCGACACCTACCCCGGACTCGCCGCAAAAGACGGCCACTACACCAAGTCCGAGTTTATCGAACTGCAAAAGTTGGCCGAAACCTATGGCGTGGAAATTATCCCCGAAATCGACGCCCCGGCCCACACACTGGCTTTCACCCACTACCGACCGGAACTGGGCTCTGAAAAATACGGCATGGACCATCTCGACATCTTCAAACCCGAGACCTACGAGTTTCTCGACGGCCTCTACAAGGAATATCTTGAAGGCAAAGAACCCGTATTCCGCGGCAAACGCGTGCACATCGGCACCGACGAGTTTTCAAACGCCACCAAAGAGTTGGTCGAACAATTCCGTCACTTTGCCAACCACTATATCAACTATGTGGAGAAATATGGCAAACAAGCCGTGCTTTGGGGCTCACTGACTCACGCCAACGGCGACACTCCCGTCAAGTCTGAGAACGTCTTGATGAGTTGCTGGTATAATGGTTTTGCGCAGCCCAAAGATATGAAAGAGCAAGGCTATCAGCTCATTAGCATCCCCGATGGATATGTCTATATCGTGCCGGCCGCCGGCTATTATTATGACTATCTCAACTGCCAGTGGCTCTACGACAGCTGGACGCCTGCCAACATCGGCGGTGTGCAGTTTGAAGAGCAAGACCCCAGCATCGAGGGCGGTATGTTTGCCGTCTGGAACGACCACGCCGGCAACGGCATCTCGGTCAAAGACATCCACGACCGCGTGTTCCCGGCTCTTCAAACTCTGGCCGTGAAATGCTGGAGCGGCAAAAAGACTTCACTGCCCTACGGCGAGTTTGACACCCGTCGAAAGACCCTTGTCGAAGCTCCGGGTGTGAACGAAGCCGGACGCCTTGAGGCTCCCGTGCAGGTGGCCGAGGTGAAGCCCGGACAGACACTCGACGTGGAAGAGGTGGGCTATGACTACACCGTCTCGTTCACCATCGACGCCAAGGCCGAAGCCAAAGGCACGGTGCTGTTCGCCTCCGAAAACGCCACTTTCTATCTCTCCGACCCGCGCACAGGCCGCCTGGGTTTTGCCCGCGACGGCTATCTCAACACCTTCAACTACAGCCTGCCGGCCGACCAAACCGTCAAAGTGACCATCCAGGGCAACAACAAAATGACCCGCCTGCTCATCAACGACAAGGTCAAAGAAGAGCTCGGCCCACAGACCATCTATGCCCTGCGCGAACAAGACCACACCAACTACCAATATGGCGTGGAAGGCGCTTGGCAGCCCGAGATGTACAACCCGCAGGTGCGTATGTACTACCAGCGCACACTCGTGTTCCCGCTCCGCAAAGCCGGCGACTTCAAGAGCCGCGTGACCAATCTGAGCGTGAAAAACGGCATCGACTGAAACACGACGCAACACAGACAACACCGCTTGTCGGCGGCAACCTTATTGTCTTTTTCGTCGTCGCACGAAAAGCCTAAATTTGATGTAGCATATAAGAGAGAGGACCTAATTGGCCCTCTCTTTTTGTGTTTCAACGCCTTACGGGCATAAGGATTGTTTTTTCGGCGATAAGGACAGTTTTTTCGGGGCTTATTCCAAGAAAAAATTGCTCACTTTTCGAGCGAAAAAAACGTTTTACGGCCATTTCAAAAAAGGCTTATGGGCCTTCTCAGGATTAGCCGCGAACATTCAATAACTTTTATCTTATTGATATAATGAATTTTAGAACAATACCCAAAACCTTAACTTCAAACAGGATGGCTATTTAACGGAAATCTACACTATTTCAACAAACATTCAAAAGGAGTTAACAAGGCGTCACTGACGATTGGCATTTTTGAACATTCAGCGCCGCTCCACGCTGCCACAATCTTTCCAAACTACGTCAATCTCATCCCAAACCACGCCAAACTTCACATTGCTTGCACTAAAATCACAAAAAAACGTCATTAAACTAAAATCTTTTCTACCTTTGCAAAATAAACGTTTAAACACACGAGCCGGCCACGCCAAACCACACAACGGACGGACGACTCATCACCCTATCCTCCCTCACGATGACAAACAACAGAACGCAAGAAAAAGAAGAAGGCTTTAAACTCGTTGACTATTGGGTCATTTTTCTCAATAATTGGTATTGGTTCGTGCTCTCCGTGGTGATTGCCATGGGGCTGGCCGTGCTCAAGATATTGCGCACCACACCCATATACAACAGCACCACCCAGTTGCTCATCCAAGACGACAAAGACGGCGGCTCAAACATGAGCGGTTCGATACAAGACTTCAGCGACTTAGGCCTCATCAAAAACAACAGCAACGTCAACAACGAGATACTCACCATCAGCGCACCCATTATGATGCAGCAGACGGTGAAACGCCTGCAACTTGACCTGCAGATGTCTGTCGAAGAGCAACTTCACAAAAAACCGCTCTACAACGATGCGCCAGTCAGCCTCAAACTCTCGGCCCCTCTCGGCACAGACATCAGTTTCGCCTTCACCCTCACTCCCACCAGCAGGAGCGAGGCCACACTCTCTGAGTTCAAAAGGTGGGGTAAAACCGAAGAGACCATCAACAAAACCATAACCGTGCGCTTCGGACAGACGGTCAAAACACCCATCGGCGATGTGACCATCGCAGCCACACCGTCTTGGGACGACAAGTTCATTGGCACGCCCATCTACGTCACCAAATACCCCGTCACAGCCATAGGCAATATGTATGCCGACCGCCTCTCCATTGGTCTGGCCGACAAAGAGGCCACCGTGCTCAACATCTCCATTGCCGATGAAGTGCCTGAGCGCGGACGCGACGTCTTGCTCACCCTCATCGACGTCTACAACGGGACTTGGATGAAGACGAAAAACCGCATTGCAGAGAGCACCTGCGAGTTTATCAACGAGCGTCTGGCCACCATCACCAAAGAGCTTGACGACGTGGACGAACAAATCTCTGACTACAAGAGCAACAACCTCATGCCCGACGTGCAGGCAGCGCTGGCAAAAGACATGCAGCAAAGCGGCAAAAACTTTGACAACTTGCTCCAACTCAACAACCAGCTGAGCATGGCCACCTTCCTGCGCGAACGACTCACCGACCCCAACAAGGCCAACGACCTCTTGCCCGGCAATATGGGCTTCAACGGCAGCAGCCTCGACCAGCAAATCACTGAATACAACCGGCTGATGCTCGACCGCAGCACCTACATCGAAAACAGCGACGCCAACTCGCCGGCTGTGGTCGACCTCGACCGCAGACTGGCCGCACAAAAAACCGCTATCATACGCTCGGTCGACAACCTCATTGCCCAACTACACAAACAGGTGGCCAATGTGGAAAAGAGCGATGCCGCCATCAACAGCCAAATCGCCTCCAACCCCAAACAAGCCAAGGTGCTCAACTCCGTGCAACGGCAACAAAAAGTGAAAGAGTCGCTCTATATCTTCCTGCTCCAAAAACGAGAAGAAAACGAGCTTTCACGCACTTTCACCTCCTATAATTCCAACATCATCCAGCCGCCCGTCTCTTCAACCAGTCCGGCCGCACCGCGCACTAAGGTCATATTCCTCATTGCCCTGCTCGTCGGCATAGGCATCCCCGCAGGCATCATCTTCTTGCTCGAAATGCTCAACACCAAGGTGCGCGGCCGCAAAGACATCGAGAACCTCGACATCCCGCTCATTGGCGAGTTGCCCGACCTCTCGGGTAAACGCCACTGGTGGAGTCCCAAGAAAAACAAGTTCACACGCAGCATCGTGGTCGCAGAAGGCGGCAGAGACCTCATCAACGAGGCGATGCGCAACTTGCGTACAAACTTGAACTACCTCTGCGAAAGCAGCAAGGGCAAGGTGGTTATGTTCACCTCGTTCAACCCCAACAGCGGCAAATCGTTCATCTCGGCCAACATAGCCAAAGCCTACGCCCTCAAAGGCAACCGCGTGGCAGTGGTCGACCTCGACCTGCGCCACCGCTCGCTCAGCTACATGTGCCCCACCCGCAGCCACAGCCAAGGCATCTCGGTCTATCTCAACAATCAGACCGACAACATTGACGACATTCTCATCAACGACGCCTTTGGCGACAACGTCACACTCGTGCCAGTGGGCATAGCCCCGCCCAACCCCACCGAGGTGTTGCAAAACGGCCGACTTGAACAACTCCTCAACGAACTCAAAGCCCGCTTCGACATTATCTTGCTCGACTGTCCGCCCATTGAAATCGTGGCCGACGCCAACATCATCAAAGCCCAAGCCGACGTCACCGTCTTTGTCATTCGCGTAGGCGTGATGGACCGACGCGCATTAGAACACGTGCAAGAACTCTACAAAGAGCAGACCTACAACAACTTCTGTCTCCTGCTCAACGGCACAAAGATTGTCTCCAGCCGCCTCTCAAGCTACCACTACGGCTACACCTACGGCTATAGCTATAACTACGGCGACTATTACCAAGACAAAAAATAAACGGCCACACACAAACACCGCCACATCAACCGCCCGACCCATACACGTTCGGGCGGTTTTGATTAGAAAGGAATGGAGCGTTGTGCACGGTTGCATACCTCAACCCTTCATCGTCGCAACCGCCTGTTTATCGGCCTCCGGCACTGCCCTATGTAGAGTTGCAGCGCATCTCGGCATTTTTATTATCCGTATATACGCCCCCAAAAATCAACTATCCCTTTCGCAGGATGTCGGCCGAGAGGGCAATAAAATATCGCCATTGCCCCACCTCGTTTCGCCGTAAATCGCTAACTTTGTCACATCACCACGACAACACAGTGTTATGAAAAAGCAGATACAGGCCAAATTTGACCATTTCAATATCAACGTGACCAACTTGGAGCGCAGCATTGCCTTCTATCGCGAAGCGCTCGGCCTCGTCCCCGACGGCGAAATCAACGGACCCGAAGGCGCCTTCAAAATTGTCTATCTCTCCAACCCCCTCTCTGATTTCAAACTTGAACTCACTTGGCTCCGCGACCATCCGCAAGCCTATGACTTGGGCGAATGCGAATTTCACATCTGTCTGCGCGTACCCGGCAACTACGACGAAACACGCGCCATGCACAAAGAGATGGGCTGCGTCTGCTACGAAAACAATGAGATGGGCCTCTATTTCATCAGCGACCCCGACGGCTACTGGATTGAAGTGTTGCCACTCGACAAGCAAGACTAATCAAAAAAAACAAATACATCACAATCATGGAAAACCAAGAACTTATCGCACGCTGCGAAGCTACCGCACGCGAATGGATGACCTCACCGCTTTTTGACGCCGACACTCAGGCTGAAGTCAAAGCCCTCATTGATAACCCCGACAAGACTGGCCTCATCGATGCCTTCTATCGCTCACTCGAGTTTGGCACCGGCGGCTTGCGCGGCATCATGGGCGCAGGTACCAACCGCATGAACATCTATACCGTTGGCGCCGCTACCCAGGGCCTCTCCAACTACCTCAACCAAAACTTTGCCGACAAAGACCAAATCTCTGTGGTCGTTGGCCACGACTGCCGCAACAATTCCAGACTCTTTGCCGAGACTTGTGCCAACATTTTCTCGGCCAACGGCATCAAGGTCTATCTCTTCGACGATATGCGCCCCACCCCCGAAATGTCGTTTGCCATCCGCCACTTGGGCTGCCAAAGCGGCATCATCCTCACCGCCAGCCACAACCCCAAAGAATATAACGGCTACAAGGCCTATTGGGACGACGGCGCACAGGTGCTCGCTCCCCACGACAAAGGCATCATCGACGAAGTGAACAAAGTGGGCGTGGCCGACATCAAATTTGAAGGCCGTCCCGAACTCATCGAGACCATTGGCAAAGAGATTGACGACATCTATCTGGCCAAAGTCAAGGAACTCTCCATCGACCCCGAGTGCATCAAACGTCAAAAAGACTTGAAGATTGTCTACACACCGCTCCACGGCACCGGTATGATGCTCATCCCGCAGAGTCTGAAACTCTGGGGCTTCGAAAACGTGGTAACCGTGCCCGAACAGATGGTCAAGAGCGGCGACTTCCCCACAGTGGCCAGCCCCAACCCCGAAAACGGCGAAGCTCTGGCCATGGCGCTCGACCTGGCCAAAAGCATTGATGCCGATATCGTCATGGCGAGCGACCCCGACGCCGACCGCGTGGGAATGGCTTGCAAAAACGACAAAGGCGAATGGGTGCTCGTCGATGGCAACCAAACCTGTATGATTTTCCTCTACTACATCATCAAAAACCGT
Organism: Prevotellamassilia sp.; assembly: GCA_018383375.1. Classification (GTDB taxonomy): domain Bacteria; phylum Bacteroidota; class Bacteroidia; order Bacteroidales; family Bacteroidaceae; genus Alloprevotella. The sequence goes on from JAHAWW010000040.1 coordinate 40,249, forward strand.
CAGGCACAAGGCAAGATGAAAGGCAACGAGTTCATCGTCAAGACTATCGTGACCACCGAACTCATCAAAGCCATTGCCGACAAAAACAACATGGTGATGTACGATTGCTACACGGGCTTCAAATGGATTGCCCGCGAAATCCGCCTCAACGAAGGCATTCGCCAATACATCGGCGGCGGCGAAGAGAGCTACGGCTTCTTGGCTGAAGATTTCGTGCGCGACAAAGACGCCGTTTCGGCCTGCTCACTCCTTGCCGAAATCTGCGCTTGGGCCAAAGACCAGGGCAAGACGCTCTTCGACGTGCTCATGGATATCTACGTGGAATATGGCTTCTCGCTCAACAAGACCATCAACGTGGTGCGTCCCGGCAAAGCCGGCGCCGACGAAATCAAGGCAATGATGGAAAACTTCCGCGCCAACCGTCCGCAAGAGATTGCCGGAGCCAAAGTGGTTTGCACCAAAGACTTCCAGACACTCACCCAATACGACGGCGAAGGACAGGCAACTCCGCTCAATATGCCCGAAAAGAGCAACGTATTGCAGTGGTTCACCTCAGACGGTCTCAAGGTGAGCGTTCGCCCCTCAGGCACCGAGCCAAAAATCAAATTCTATATTGAGGTGAAAGGCGAAATGGAGTGCCCCAAATGCTATTTAGCCGCACGCGCTGAAGCCGTCAAGAAAGTTGAACTTGTCAAGAAATCCTTAGGCCTGGATTGACACCGACCGGCCGCTCCCTCTAAGGGAAAAGCCAATACCCCATAAGCCACAGTGCGCCGGACGGCCTGAACAGACAAAGCAAGCCGTTGCGGTGCATTGTACTTTATAATAGGCCAATGCGAAACGATTGACTCATCCTGCAAAACATTCGACACAGCCCACTCCGACGAAGTCGTCTTCAAAAAAACACAATGCCACAAAAAAACTATTGGCTGGCCATTGGCCGAGAAGGACTTTTGGTCGAAAACGACAACCGGTTGCCCTGCACCGCAGAACCGCCTATGCCAATGCAACCGTCGTCACGACAAATCAACCTGCCTGACCTTGACGGCAAAGCCTGCAAAGCTTTCCGCCCGGCCGACAACTACGACAAGAAACGCTTCAAAGCCATAGACCTGCGCGCTTCGTTCGACATACTGCCCCACCACCACTATAATATGGCCGGCAAAGCTGCCGAACTGCTTTATTGGGACGACAACACACACTTTTGCGGACGTTGCGGCACAGCCCTCGAACCTCACACCGACATCTCCAAACGATGCCCCCAATGTGGCAAAATAGTTTGGCCCCTTTTGGCCACGGCCATCATCGTAGCCGTGACAAGAGGCGATAACGACGAAGAAATCTTGCTCGTTCAGAGCAAAAACTTCCGTGGCGACTATCTTGGCCTTGTGGCCGGCTTTGTGGAGACAGGCGAAACGCTCGAAGAGTGTGTCAAGCGAGAAGTCAAAGAAGAAACCGGCCTCGACATCTGCGACCTGCGCTATTTTGCCAGTCAGCCGTGGCCCTACCCCTGCGGTCTGATGGTGGGGTTCAAAGCCCACTATGCAGGCGGCACCATCACATTGCAACGCAGCGAACTCAACAAAGGCGGCTGGTACAGACGCGACAACCTGCCGGCCATACCCGGCCCCGTCAGTCTGGCCCGACGACTCATAGACGATTGGAAAAACAAACTGTGAACCATTACGGCCACACCCTCACACACAAAAACGACACTATGCACAGCAACACATTCACCGCAGCCGAACGACTCATCTTCAAGGCTCAACTGCTCGACATTTACAGACAAGACTCTCTTCGTCCAAGTCGCGACGTGGCCCGTCAGACGGCCGACATCGTCAGTCGTTTGCTCAACGCCGGCGGAAAGTTGCACGACGACTTCGGACTGAACAAGGTGAACATTGCCCTTGAAACCGCCCTGCTGGCCGCCGAAGAGATTGGCCTTCACGGCGACCTCATTCCGGCATTTATCGTCAACGCCATCGCCTTTGGCAGCGACGACGCCAAACCGATATTGGCACAATGCCCGGCCGGTATGCAACCCACGCTCACCGACTTGGCCAACGTGCAACGGCTTATGGCCAAGACAGAGGCCATGAAGACGGAGAATTTCCGCAACCTCTTTGTCTCCCAAACCTCCGATATGCGCGTGGTGTTGCTGCTCATTGCCTGGTGTGTGGTCATCATGCGCCACGTCAAAGACACACCCTTCCTTGACATTCGCAAGACATTGGCCACCGAGGCCTCTTGCCTCTATGCGCCCCTTGCGCACAAACTGGGACTCTACAAACTCAAGAGCGAACTCGAAGACCTCTCGCTCAAATACCTCGAGTCGGAGGCCTATTATATGATCAAGGAAAACCTCAACGCCACTAAGCGTGCCCGCGACACCTATATCGAAAACTTCATTGCGCCCATACGCAAGATGCTCGACGCCGAAGGTCTGCGCTACCACATGAAGGGCCGCACCAAGAGCATCTATTCCATTTGGCAGAAGATGAAGAAACAGAAGTGCGGCTTCAACGGCGTCTACGACCTCTTTGCCATACGCATCATCATCGACGCGCCTGCGCCCAAAGAGAAAGACTATTGCTGGAAAGTGTTTTCGCTCATCACCAACAAATACACCTCCAACCTCAACCGCCTTCGCGACTGGCTCACCGTGCCCAAGAGCAACGGCTACGAGAGTCTGCACATCACCGTGTTGGGCCCCGAAAACAAATGGGTGGAGGTGCAAATCCGCACCGAGCGCATGGACGAAATCGCCGAGCACGGCTTGGCAGCCCACTGGCGCTATAAGGGTGTGAAAAGCAGCGGTGGCGGCATAGACTCTTGGCTGGCAGCCATCCGCAACGCCCTCGAGACCGGCAACGAGCAGAAACTCACCGACAATCTGGCCACCAAGACGGTGAAGAAAGAAGTCTACGTGTTCACGCCCAAAGGCGACCTCTACCGTCTGCCGCCGGAGTCGACAGTGCTTGACTTTGCCTACCACATCCACTCCAACGTGGGCAACCGCTGCGTAGGCGGACGCGTCAACGGCCGCAACGTGCCCATTCGCCAAAAACTCGAAAGCGGCTCCACCGTCGAGGTGCTCACGTCCAACACTCAGACGCCCAAAATGGAGTGGGTCAATGTGGTAGCCTCGAGCCACGCCAGGTCCAAGATACGCACGGCCGTGCGCGACCTCCAAGCCCGCGAGGGCGTCATTGCCCGCGAACTGCTCGAACGCAAACTCAAAAACCGCAAAATTGACTGGGACGAAAGCCTCATCAACCAACTCATCAAAAAGTCGGGTTTCAAAGAGTCTACGGAGTTTTTCAAAGCCATTGCCGAAGAGAAAGCCGACGTCAATGCCCTCATTGAGCGTTATCAGGAATTGGCCCGCCGCGAACAGGGCTTGGCTGAGCGTGCGGCAGTGCGCTCGGCCGATGAGTTTGTGATGGACAACGATAAAAACACCGGCGGCAGTGGCGACACCGACGTGCTCGTGATAGACCGCAACCTCAAAGGCATCGACTTCCAGATGGCCCGTTGCTGCAACCCCGTCTATGGCGACGAAGTGTTTGGTTTTGTCACCTCGGGCGGCGGCATCAAAATCCACCGTGTCAACTGCCCCAACGCCCCTGCCCTGCGCGAACGTTTCGGCTACCGCATAGTCCCCGCCCGCTGGGCCGGCAAGGGAGGAGGCAAATATGCCATCACCCTGCGCGTGGTGGGCCAAGACAACCTCGGCGTGGTCAACAACATCACCTCCATCATCTCCAAAGACGAGCACCTCATGCTGCGCAGCATCAGCATCGACTCCAACGACGGCCTATTCTCGGGCATACTCACCGTGATGGTCGATGACACGAGTGTGCTCGAACTTCTGCTCAAGAAAATCGGTAACGTCAAAGGTGTCAAAGCCGTGTCGCGAATGTAAACAAGCCCAATCCTAACTATGCCCACCATCACCCTCATCGGAGCCGGCAATGTCGCTTCCCACATCGGCCCGGCACTTGCAGCGGCAGGCTATGCGTTCAAGGCCGTCGTGAGCCGAAGCGTCTCGTCGGCACAGGTTTTGGCCGAAAAACTCTCGACCACGGCCATCGTCAATGAGCCATCCGTCAGTCTCCCGTCGGCCGACATCTACCTCTATTGCGTGAGCGACGACGCCCTGCCCCAATTGGCCCGCCACATCGCTGCCAACCATCCCGAAGCCGTCCACATCCACACCTCCGGCTCCACACCTGCCGACGTGTTCAAGCCCTTTGTCCAAAGATATGGCGTGCTCTATCCCATGCAGACCTTCACCAAAGGCGCTCCGCTCAACTTCCGCGACATCCCCTGTTTTGTCGAAGGCTCCGACCCCGCCACCGCCGACGTCATCATGCAAATGGCCTGCCGTGTGTCAGACCGCGTCACACCCCTCGGTTTTGAGGCCCGTCGCGACCTTCACCTCGCCGCCGTGTGGGCCTGCAACTTCGTCAACCACTGCTACCATCTGGCCGCCGACATAGTCAGCCGTCATCCCGAACTCTCGTTCGCCATGCTCCTGCCCCTCATCGACGAGACCGCGCGAAAGGTCCACAGCCTCAGCCCCCGCCAAGCCCAGACCGGTCCCGCTGTGCGCTACGACAGCCGCATCATCAACATGCAACGCGACAGACTCACCTCCACACCGCTCACGCGCGACATCTACGACATGATGAGTCGCAGCATCCACGCGCACACCGTCACCGAACAAAACCAACCACAAACGCCTCCCCAAGCACCCTCATCTCAATCCCATGATTAACAACGACCTCACCAAAATCAAAGCCAAGCCCATCGACGTAGACCGCGTGTTGAGCACCAACAATGTCTACCTGCTGTCTGAGCTAGGCCAACCCGCCCGTACAGCCAACATCAAAGACGGCTATGCCATGCAACTGGCCGTGAAACGCGGTCTCAATCTGGCCATCATCACCGGCGGGCGCAGCGAATCCGTGCGCACACGCTATGTCGGCCTTGGGCTGCAAAACGTCTTTATGGGTGTGTCGGTCAAGATAGACTGTTTCAACCGTTGGCTTGAAGAGTCGGGATTGCAAGCCGACGAGGTGCTTTATATGGGCGATGAC
>JAHAWW010000041.1 GCA_018383375.1 Prevotellamassilia sp.
GGCGAAACTATCCTCTTCATTGGCGCAAGAATGGCAGGTTTTGGCGCAACGATTGAGCCGAGCGTGCAAAATAAGATGTGGCTTATGCCTTTTATTAGCGGAGGCGTCTCAGCCTGACAGAACCGAGGAAGGTCTCAAGGATGTGGCTAATGCCTTTTATTTGCGGAGGTGTCTCAGCCCTTCCAAGGTTAGTTTCCGCCCATTTCTTGACATTTCCTCCTTGTTCGCCGTTTCTCCGATAGGTTTAATAGACGTACAGCGGCCGCTGTACGATTGTACGTCGGCCGCTGTATGATTGTACGTCAGCCGCTGTATAACTATACACCGGTCGCTGTACGTCTCGTTTCACCTTGCCGTGATGTGGAAACAGGCTTGGTGAACTTCGTATTTCACGTAGCAGGTGCCCAATTGTCGCAGGTCGCGCAACACCTCTGCGAGAATGTCTTTGACCAATGGTGGCCACACTTGGCGTTGCTCGTTGCTTTCGGGGTCGATAACGCGATAGAAGCTGTTGTAGCTGATGTCGAAGGTGGTGCCAAAGCGATGGCAGCTGTTTTCGGAAGCATTGACATTCACGCGTCGCAGTTTTTCCACGTCATGCTCCGTGCGCAACACCGACGTGATAAGCAGTTTATAGACAGGGAACCCCTTCATGCGGAGCGAGTCGGTGAAGTTGCGTGCAATCTCGTCGAGCAGGCGTGCTGCCCGTGGCACGAGGTAGGGCGTGCTGTGGCTGAGGCGGTGGATGCGATAGAGCTGATTGTCGACGATATAGACCAGTCCGATTTTGTTGTTCTGCGCTGCCTGGCGGTCGGTGATGCTTCTTATGCCCAAGCGCTCGGCCGTCAGCAGTTGCACATCGTTGAGGTCGGGGAAACAAGTTTTGTAGTCGCCCACGCCTCTCACCTTGTGCTTCACCGGTCGGCCTTCGGTATCGGTGAATTTCAGCGGTTTGCGTGGTGCCGAGAGCAGTCGGTCGATGCGCTGGCTGTGGACGATGATGGTATCGTCAGTGACATTGTCGACGGGTTTGTGGCTGATGTCGCTACAATTAGTGCACGCACATCGGCTGATGAGGCCGCACGTGAGCAGTGCAGCCAAGGTCAACTTAAAATATAAAGGGCGTAAGGCTGAATTCAATGAAAGAAAGATTGAAGACGAAAAAACTAAATAGGGGATAAGTTGTTGGCAAAAGCCATACAAAAGTACGAAAAAACATTGTTGAATAAGTCAGAGAGTCGTAATTTTGCATCGGTAATAGCCCAAATAGCCGTCGCATCCACCCGCGTCGGCCCGTTTCACCCGATGTTATGACAGAGCGACACTACATACTGGAAGAAGCCGACCCGGCCGCGTTTTTTGGCGTGAACAACGCCAATCTCAGGCTCTTGCGCGCCCTCTATCCTAAATTGCGCATCATAGGCCGCGACAACGTGGTCAAGGTGATGGGCGACGAAGAAGAGATGGCCGTTTTTGAAGAGACCTTTGGCCGTCTTGAGCGCCATTGTGCCACCTTCAACACCCTCTCTGAAGAAGACATCGTGGGCATTGTCAGGAGTCGCCACGCCGAGAGTGATGCCCCCTCTGACGTCATCGTCTACACCACCGGCGGCAAGCCCATCACCGCGCGCAGTCTCAACCAGCGCAGACTGGTCGAGGCCTATGCCGCCAACGACATGATTTTTGCCATCGGTCCGGCAGGTTCGGGCAAGACTTACACCGCCATAGCCTTGGCCGTCAGGGCACTCAAAAACAAGGAGGTGAAGAAAATCATCCTCAGCCGGCCCGCCGTCGAAGCCGGTGAAAAACTCGGTTTCCTGCCCGGCGACATGAAAGATAAAATCGACCCCTATCTGCAGCCCCTCTACGACGCGCTGCAAGAGATGATACCGCCGGCCAAACTGCAAGATTATCTTGCCACCGACGTCATACAGATTGCCCCGCTCGCCTTTATGCGTGGCCGCACACTCAATGATGCCGTCGTCATTCTCGACGAAGCCCAAAACACCACCACCGCACAAATCAAAATGTTTTTGACCCGCATGGGATGGAACACCAAGATGATTGTCACCGGCGACCGCACACAGATTGACCTGCCGCCGACAGTCAAGAGCGGACTCACCGAGGCCCGGCGCATATTAGACGGCGTCGAGGGCATAGCCTTCATCGAAATGACTCGCGGCGATATTGTGCGCCACAAACTCGTCACTCGTATCGTCGAGGCCTATGAGCACGACGCCCGTGTGGCAAAAGAGCGGCGCCAAGCTGCAGAGACCGCCAAAGTCGAAACGGCCAAAGCCGACACGCCGCAACCCTAAACATTGCCAATTTATTCACCTCACACACTATATAATAA
>JAHAWW010000043.1 GCA_018383375.1 Prevotellamassilia sp.
TGAAGACCAAAGAAATAACCGGCACAGATGAAGAATACCGGCACATGGAATTGGAAAATAAAGCGGTTGAGCCAAGCGGGAGCGCCCGAGTGTGACACCACCACCAAGATGATGGCCAAGGCTTTCAATACAGAGAATGTTTTGTCACGCATAGCTTATTTGTGTTTTTTCGCCCCTTTGTCGGCCGGGCCGCAGTTGGGGCTGTGTGTTTTTGACAAAAGGTGTGAGGAAATGAAACAACCATCCCTTGAAACGGTTCCACCGCGACACTTTCTTCCATGTTTCAGGCGTGAGGCGGTAGCAGCGTGTTTGGCGGTCGTGATGGAAGATGTCGAGCAGTTGGGCAGTGGTCTCACGGTCGTCGATGAAGAGATTGCACTCGTAGTCAAACGAGAGGCTGCGGCTGTTGAGGTTGGCCGAACCGATAAAGGCGCAAATGCTGTCTACCATCATGATTTTGCTGTGGTGGAAACCGCCTTCAAACACATAGACTTCTGCGCCACGTTTCATCAAGTGATGGGTGTTGTATTCGACGATGCGCGGCGTCACGGGGATGTCGCTTTTGGCCGACACCATAATTTTCACCTCCACCCCTCTTTTGATGGCCTTTTTGAGTTTTCGCTTGATGTGGCCGCAAAGGGTGAAATAGGGATTGATGATGACAATCTCTTTGTTGGCGTTGTCGATGAGACGGCAAAAGGTGTCGTGTATGATGCGTGGTGTGGTGTCAGGTGTGCGGTCCACGAGTGTGATACGTTTTTTGCCGGCGGTGGCTGTGGTGTCTTGTTTGAGTTCGCCGAAGCGCAGTCTGGCGTCTCTTTCGCCGGGATAATATTGTGGTCCGCCGAGGCTGTCGGCCGTTAATTTGTTCCAAATTTTGATAAAGACGGCTTGCAGGTCGGCCACCGCATCGCCCTCCACACGAGCGTGGATGTCGCGCCATTCGCCAAATTCGGGTTTGCCCACGATGTAATAGTCGGCCACGTTCATTCCTCCCGTGTAGGCCACTTCGCCATCGATGACCACTATCTTGCGGTGGTCGCGGTGCATGGCGTGGTTGAGCCACGGGAAGCGTAGCGGGTCAAACTCCACGATGTTAATGCCACGTGCTCTGAGGTCTTTGATGTGGTGGCTTTTGAGCGGTTGGTTGTTTGAACTGTTGCCGAACCCTTCAAATATAGCTTTCACTTCCACACCCTCAGCTGCCTTTTCGGCCAAGAGGTCGAAGAGCAGGGCCGAGATAGAGTCGTTGCGGAAGTTGAAATATTCCAGATGTATACTGTGACGTGCCGCCTTGACGGCTTTGAAGAGGTCGTCAAATTTTTCTTGTCCGTTTTTGAAAATCACAATCCGGTTGTTGGTCGTGGGCCGGAGTCCGTATTCGGTTGTGAGCCATTCACCGACAACGTCGGCCACCGTTTGTGTGGTCGCTGTTGGTGCTTGCGCTTGCGCATGAGCGGTCAAGGTCATGACCATTGCCACAAGTGCAAGCATCAGTTTCTTCGGCAGTCGGCAGCGTGGGCGTGTGATTGTTTTTTTGAAGAAAAAAATCATCCTTAGAGAGAATAGAGGGGTCAGATCATCGCTCCGAACGAGTCGACAATGCCCAGCAGATGGCCTTCGCTGTCGGTCACGAGCACCGAGTGAATTTTATTGCGTCTGAAAATGGTTTCGATTTCGGTGATTTTGGTTTCCGGCGTCACGCATTTAGGGTGTTTGGTCATGATGTCGGCCGCTGTGAGGGTGAAGAAGCGGTCTTGTTGCTGTTCCATAGCGCGGCGCACGTCGCCGTCGGTGATGATGCCTTCCACGCGGTCGTCTTTGACAATGACACAGAGTCCGAGGCGTCCACGACTCACATGACACACCACCTCGCCGAGTTTCATGGTTTCGTTCACCACAGGCATATCGTCGGTCAGCATCACGTCTTTGGCTTTAGTCAGCAATCGTTTGCCCAGTGAGCCTCCCGGGTGGAAACGGGCAAAGTCTGAGGCTTTGAAGCCACGGGCCTCAATGAGCGCGCAAGCCAAGGCATCGCCCATGGCCAGTGCTGCAGTGGTCGACGATGTGGGTGCCAAACCGAGCGGACAGGCCTCACGGCTAACGGCCGTGTTGAGATGGGCTGCCGAATAGCGTGCAAGGAGCGACTCAGGGTTGCCACTCATACCGATGACGGGGATGTTTCGCTCTTCGAGATAGGGCAAGAAACGCAGCAGTTCGTCGGTTTGTCCTGAATTGCTTATGGCCAACACCACGTCGTCGTCGGCAATCACGCCGAGGTCGCCGTGGAAGGCGTCGAGCGGATTGATGAAGAAGCTCGGTGTGCCGGTGCTTGAGAGCGTGGCCGCGATTTTGGCGCCGATGTGTCCGCTTTTGCCCACTCCCGTCACGATGAGTTTGCCGCGGCAGTTAAGAATGAGGTTCACCGTCTTGTCGAAATCATTGTCGAGCAGAGGTATGAGACCAAGCAATGCCTCCGCTTCGTCGCGCAGGCATTTCTCGGCTATGGCTGTGTATGAAGTCATCATGTTTTTGTTGAAAGGTAAGTGGTTGGTATGTGTCCGATTGTCGTTTTCAGTCAACGAGTTGTTTCATCACGCCCTCCATATCGGCCAGTTTAATCATATTGGGTCCGTCGCTGAGTGCGTGGTCGGGGTCGGGATGAGTTTCAAAGAAATAGCCTGTAGCGCCGAAGGCTTTGGCTGCCAATGCCATTGCCGGCACATATTCGCGATTGCCTCCGGTCTTGCCACCGGCGGCCCCGGGGCGTTGCACGGCGTGTGTGCAGTCCATGATGACGCGGTCGGCCAATGGTTTCATGTCGGCGATATTTCTGAAGTCCACCACGAGGTTATTATAGCCGAAGCAGTTGCCGCGCTCGGTGAGCCACACTTCGGGTGCTCCGGCATCGCGGCATTTCTCGACAGGATAAACCATGTCTGTGCCCGAGAGGAATTGCGCTTTTTTCACGTTCACTGTCTTCCCGGTTTTGGCGGCGGCCACGAGCAAGTCGGTTTGTCGGCAGAGGAAGGCCGGGATTTGCAACACGTCCACCACTTCGCCTGCCGCAGCGGCTTGATAGCTTTCGTGTATGTCGGTGAGCAGTGGCAGGCCATATTGATTTTTGATGTCGGCGAGCGTTTGCAGTCCCTTTTCGAGTCCCGGACCGCGAAACGAGTGCAGCGAAGTGCGGTTAGCTTTGTCGAATGAAGCTTTGAAATACACTTCCACGTCAAAGTGTTCACGCAGTCTTGCCACCTCCGCAGCCACTTCGTTCATCACTTCGGGCGCTTCGATGACGCAAGGTCCTATGATAAAAATCGGTTTCATACTTTTTAATCTTTTGTTTTTGATTTACAAAGTTAGTGCAAGGCGAGTGGAATGGCAAATAAAACTCGTTTTAATTTGACATTCCCGAGCCGCAGCCTAACTTGCGCCGTAAGGCGAGAGTTAGTGCAAGCGAGAGCAAAGACCAAGAAAAACTTGTTTTTTATTGGGCTTTGCCGAGCGCCGCCTAACTTGCGCCGTCAGTCGAGAGTTAGTGCAAATGAGTGCAGAGACAAAAGGAAAGACGTAAGTTTTTCATTTTGGCTATGCCGAATGCCGCCTAACTTGCGCCGTAAGGCGAGAGTTAGTGCAAATGAGAGCGGAATGGCAAGAAAACCTTGTTTTTATTGACTTCGTCTTCCTCCTCTTCTTCGAGATTATCGGCTGCACTCGGCATAACAATCAAACAAGTTTGTAGTTCTGCTCTCGCTTGCACGATAATTCGCGGCTCGGCATAATCCAAG
>JAHAWW010000189.1 GCA_018383375.1 Prevotellamassilia sp.
TCCCACAACTCTATGACATGCACGTTGACCGACAAGAGCAAACCAACGTGGCCAACGACTACGGACGAGTGGTGAGACAACTCATGAAACTGCTCGAAAAGGTGAAACGCGGCGAGTGACGGCCATACGTCCATCTGGGCCACATTCAGACACATCTAATGGCCGGATGTGGCCGCTCGAACGGCGCAAAGCGATGACTTCATGGCCTTATTTTTGTACAAAAACAGGGCTTGTTAGCGACAAAATCGGGCAAAATATTTTTTGAAAGCCATCTGCGGTGCCGTCAAACCGACTTTTTCCCGCTCCAAAACGTTCCACCCACGCCCAAATGGCTTGTCGTCTGTCTTCTCATAAGGCCGGTTTCTCCTGTCCTTAAGCCGGTTTTTCCTGCCCTTAAGCCCGTAATGCGCCAAATATCAAAAGAAGAGGCCCCGATGAGGACCTCTTCTTCTATGCATACCCAAAGATAAGGGGAAAAACTTGTACGGAAAAAGACAAAATGGCTCGCAAGCTGTGAACGTCACCTGACGCCTTCGGCCGGCCAGTCGTTCAATGTCAACGCCGGCTTGAGCCTTCTGCCGTTATTTGATGTGTTCGCGTATTTTGGCGAGGTAGTCGTTCAGACCGGCCTCGTCTTTGCGGTCGATGATGTCGATGAGCGTGCCCAGTTCGTTGCGGATTTTCTCTACTTGTCCCGACGTGCGGGGGTTGAAGAGAATTTCGCGCAAGAGGCAGGCATCTTCGCCCAACACCCCTTTGGCAATGGCCATGTGGCGCTTGAAGGTGGTGCCGGGCGCATCTTGGTGTTTCATCACGGCGGCAAAGACAAACGTCGAGACGAACGGGATGCCCAGCGAGTAGGCCACGGTCTCGTCGTGCTCTTCAAAGCTGTATTCACAGATGTGCAGACCCAGCCGGGTGTAGAGGTCCTTGAAGAAGATGCGGCCCATGTAGTCGCCCTCGGTGATGATGATGGCGTTCTCGTTGGAGAGGGCACCCAGATTGGCAAAGGTGGGACCGAACATGGGGTGGGTGGAGACGTAGCGGTGACCGCAAGAGGCGTAGTATTCGTGCAATCCGGTTTTGACCGAAGCGATGTCGCTCAAAATGCAGTCGGCCGGCAGATGCGGCGTAATCTCGCGAAACACGTCGAGCGTGTATTTGAGCGTCACGGCATTGATGACGAGTTCGGGCTTGAAGGCCTCGATTTCTTCAATGGTGGTGAGCCGCTCGGTGTTGTACATAAAGCGCAGGCGGCGCGGGTCGGCATCATAGACTGCCGTGGTGTGGTCGAAACTGAGCAGGTCTACAAAAAACGAACCCATCTTGCCGGCGCCAAGAATAAGGATGCGCATGGTCGTGAAGGTTTATTCTTTGTTCATCACGTCAATTTGCTGGCGCACGCTCTCTTCGTGGATGGCCTCGAATACGGTCTTCATAAACTCAGACGACATACCGCAGAGCACACCTTGAGCACCGCGTTTGTCGATAATCTCAGAGTAGCGACCGGTCTGCACGACGGCCATGCCGTGTTCGCGCTTGAACTGTCCGATTTCGCGACTGATGCGCATACGCTTTGAGAGCTGTTCGATGAGGCTGTTGTCAATTTCGTCAATCTGACGGCGAAGCGCTTCAAGGCTCTCGGTGGTCTGCGTGTTGCTGCGGATGATGAGTTTGTCGAGAATGAAATCGAGCACGTCGGGCGTCACCTGCTGTTTGGCGTCACTCCAAGCGGCGTCGGGGCAGCAGTGGCTCTCGATGATGAGGCCGTCGAAACCGAGGTCCATGGCTTGTTGACAAAGCGGAGCCACGAGTTCGCGCGCACCACCTATGTGGCTGGGGTCGCAATAGATGGGCAGGTCGGGATAGCGGCGGTGCAGTTCGATGGGGATGTGCCACATAGGCAGGTTGCGGTAGAGTCGCTTGTCGTATGAAGAGAAACCGCGGTGGATGACACCGAGGCGGGTGATGCCGGCGCCATTGATGCGTTCCAATCCGCCAATCCAGAGTTCAAGGTCGGGGTTGACAGGGTTTTTCACCAGCACGGGGATATCGACGCCTTTGAGCGAGTCGGCCAGTTCTTGCATGGCAAAGGGGTTGGCCACGGTGCGGGCACCAATCCAAAGTATGTCCATGCCGGCCTCAAGAGCAGCCTCGACGTGTTTGGGCGTGGCCACTTCGGTGGCAATAAGCATACCCAATTCTTGCTGTACGCGCTGCATCCAGGGCAGACCCACCGTGCCGACGCCTTCAAAGCCACCGGGTTTGGTGCGGGGTTTCCAAATACCGGCGCGGAAGATTTTGATGCCTTTTTTAGCCAGACGGCCGGCGGTGTCCATGACTTGTTGTTCGGTCTCGGCCGAGCAAGGGCCTGAGATAATGACCGGACGTTTCATTTCAACGCCGGGAAAATTCAGGGGTGTGAGTTCAAGTGCCATAATTATGCTTTGTTTTTATGTTTTTATTTGGATGAATGAAAGGCTTGACGGATACGGCTCAGAGCCTCAGCGAGTTTCTCCTCTTTGGCACAGAGTGAGATGCGCACGTAGCGCTCGCCGTTTGAGCCGAAGATGAAACCAGGTGTGATGAAGACACGGGCTTCGTGGAGCACACGCTCGGTGAGCGACTCGGCTGAGGGGAGGTCATCGGGGATGCGCCCCCAGAGGAACATGCCGACCTGGTCGGCGTCGTAGTGACAGCCCATAGCTTCCATGATTTCGCCGGCCAGCCGACGACGGCGGCTGTAGACCTTGATGTTAGCCTCTTCGTGCCAGGCGTCGGAGTTGGCATAGGCCGTGGCGGCAGCCAATTGCAGTGCGCGGAACGTACCCGAGTCGATGTTGCTTTTCACCTTGAGTATCCACGACACAAACTCGGCATTGGAGGCCAGCATGCCCACACGCCAGCCGGGCATGTTGTGACTCTTGCTCATCGAGTTGAACTCAATGCAGCAGTCTTTGGCGCCGGGGATTTGCAAGATGCTCAGATGCTCACGGCCAAGAATGAAACTATAGGGGTTGTCATTAACCACTACAATATTGTGGCGACGGGCAAAGTCTACAAGGCGTTCGTAGGTTTCTCTTTGGGCTGCGGCGCCTGTAGGCATGTTGGGATAGTTCACCCACATGAGCTTCACGCCATTCAAGTCGGTCTTTTCCAGCGCTTCAAAATCCGGTTGCCAATGATTTTCGGGCCGGAGGTCGTAGTTGACAATTTCGCAGCCTAAGATTTTGGAGAGAGAGGTATAGGTGGGATAGCCCGGATTGGGCACGAGCACCTTCTCTCCCGGGTTGACAAAGGCCAGAGTGACGTGGAGAATGCCCTCTTTGGAGCCGATGAGTGGCTGTATCTCAGTCTTGGGGTCGAGTTCAACGCCAAACCAACGTTTGTAAAAGCCGGCCATGGCCTCACGCAGTTGGGGAATACCCGCAGTGGGCTGATAGCCGTGGGCGTCAGCCTTTTGGGCCTCACGGCAAAGCGTCTCGATGGTCTCTGGCGAGGGCGGCATGTCGGGGCTGCCTATGGCCAGCGAGATGATGTCTTTGCCTTCAGCGTTGAGGCGGGCCACCTCTTTGCCTTTCCTTGAAAAGTAATACTCCTGTACGCAAGAGAGACGGTCGGCAGGTTGGATGGCGTGGTTATTTTCCTTCATATTCTCCGAGTATTTTGAGTTCTTTGATGAGCGGCCTTACGGCATCGATGCTTTGGCGATAGCGCATATAGTCGTCGAAACTGACATCGATGTAGAAAAGGTATTGCCATTCGCGGCCAATGATGGGCAACGACTGGATTTTCGTAAGGTTGATTTTGTAGAAAGTAAAGATGCTCAGCACTTGAGAGAGCGAGCCTTCTTCGTGAGGCAGGGTGAAGACGAGACTGGCCTTGTTTGACTTGTTGATGTCGCGCAGCCTGTCGGCGTTCCATGGGTCGCAGAGCACGAGAAAACGGGTGTAGTTGTGCTTGTTGTCTTCGATGGAGTTTTGCAAGATGCGTAGCCCATAGAGTTTAGCGGCTCCGGCGTGACAAATGGCGGCGTGACCTTTGAGTGTCTGGCGACTGATGTTCTCGGCGGCGCCGGCGGTGTCTTCCACCTCGACCACCTTCAGACGCGGATGCTTGTCGAGAAACTCCCGGCACTGGGCCAGAGCCACGGGGTGGGAGTTGACCTCAGTGAGGTCGGCCCAGTCTTGTCCCGGCAGGCACATGATGCTATGCTCAATGTGGAGCTTGTGTTCGCCGATTATGGTCATACCACTGTCGCGCAAGAGCTCGTAGTTGTGGAGCAGGCTGCCGGCAATGGTATTCTCTATGGCCATCATGCCGAGGCAATTGTCGTCGGCCTTCATGGCATCGAAGAGCCCCTTGAATGTATCACAACAGACGGGTTCAACCTCTTCGCCGGCAAAATATTCGTGGGCGGCGATGTCGTGAAACGACCCTCTGATGCCTTGGATAGCTACTTTCATATTGTTGATAAAAATAAATCCCGCTCCTTGAGTTGAAGCGGGATTTTTTAATGAGGTGATTGCTTGTTTGTTTTGGCACACAACGTCCCGCTTCGCTTATTCGGCAAAGTAAAAATAGGCGTAAAAATAAAACGAGCGGTTCGTGAGCATGGTTCTCTATAAGTGTGCTTTGGCGGCGCCGGCAGGTTTATTCAGAAGGTTTCACCATGGCGTGGCGCCTTATTGACGTAGGTTTATGCAGCAAAAGTAATACTATTTCGCTTAGTTAACAAAACTTTTTGCCGTTTTTTTGTTGTCAGTATAAAAGAATGTCAGAAAACAGGGCGGCATTGTGTCGTTTTGGTTACCAAACGTTGTAGTGTATGTTGCTTTGGTCAAATTTGTCTTTGGGTTGTGGGGCGCCTTTGGGATAGCCCACGGGGATGAGATTGAAGGGTACGATGTTTTCGGGCAGGTTTAGGGCGTTTTTGACGGCTTTTATGCGCTCTTCATAAGGATAGACGCCCGTCCATACGGCACCAAGCCCCATCGACTCGGCCATTAGCAGGAGGTTCTCAGTGGCCGCCGAACAATCAAAAGGCCAGTTGCGCGACGGGTTCCCCTCTTTGTCGGTGACGCTCATATCGCCACACACCACAATTGCGGCTTGGGCTTCGGGCAACATCTTGGCAAAAGGCAGACTGTCGGACAAAGCCTTGAGCGTTTCCCGCTCATTGATGACGACGAAACGCCACGGGCGCATATCGCGGCCGGTCGGAGCGGCCATGGCGGCACGTACGAGTGTGTCGAGTTGCTCACGGCTCACCGGCCGGTCGGTGTAGCTTCTCACACTCTTACGGCTCAAGATGTTTTCCATCACGGTCTGTTTGGGTTCAATGCTCGACTGATTTTGCGAGACAAAGACGAGACGTACCAAAGCCGCTACGAGAGCAATGGCCAATATGAGGCACACAAATTTATATTTGTCAATCATTACAATGTGTGGTTTTAGGGTTTGGGGAGGTATTGCCGTGAGTGGCAGAAGAATTGCCGTAGGTGGCAGAAGAGGCGTCGTGCGTGGCAGAGGGATTGTCGTTTACCTTATAATCAATCGGGGGTGTAACGGAGGCCTGTGTTTTACGACCGCTCTCAGACATTTCCAGCAGCAGGCCGAGCGGACAGAGGCATCTGCACCACGGACGGGGTATGAACAAGCCGGCCACTATGAAGACAATGGCCAAGACGATGACGCCAAGGCCTGCCGTGTGGAACGAGAAGAGGGCGAAGGGTTCGTAGTCGAGCAACCAAGCGCCGGCGCCAAACCACAGGGCGGCCAGCAAAGCCATCAAGGCAACCATGCGCACCATGCGCATCATATTGAAAACCGATTGCGACACCTTAATCTTAGGCACGGGTAGCATCCAAGCCAGTTCTTGAAGGGCACCATAGGGGCACACCCAATTGCAATAATAATGTCGACGGCCCAGAATGGGCATGGCGATGGCTACAAGTAAGACAATGACCAGCGGCAAGTAGAGCAACGGGTCGAGTCCGTGACTAATCCAGCCTCTGAGCAACGACACCGAAAGCGTCTGTCCGGCCCAGAAG